>RFHM01000251.1 GCA_003696865.1 Acidobacteriota bacterium
CATCGTTGGTACTCCCACCCCGTTTTCCAGCCGTAAAGGAGCCCTACCTTACCACGAATTTTCCTATAGGTCAAATTGGTATTTCCGATACATCGATGCATCACGCATTCAAAAAAGCGATATTCGGCGGCATATCGTCCACGGACGCGGGACCCCGCCCATTGGAGGAGATGACATCAGGGATGGGGCGACGAGGCGAGGAATTCCAGGAAGGCCTCTGAGAGAGGCGACTTCGTGCGTCTCCGGTTGGTGACGATGAAGAAGTGGCGTTCCAGCCTCTTGATTTCGCGAATCCGAATGGCTTTCATCAACCCGGCGGCCATCTCTGTCTGCACGGCCAGATGGGAGAGAATGGAGAGACCGACGTTGGCCTTGATGGCTTCCTTGATAGCCGTGGTGCTCCCCAATTGAGCGACGACGTTGAAATCTCCTAATTGATAGCCATACCTGGCCAGTGTCCGTTCCAAGACGATACGCGTCCCGGAGCCTGGTTCGCGGATGAGCAATGGTTCGTTTCTCAACTGATCGAGCGAGAGAGCACGGATACGGTCCCATCGATCCGTGCGGGGCGCTACGAGGATGAGACGATCGGTGGCGAATTCCCGGAATTGGAGCGTGCTGTCATTGACCCGGGCGCCGACGATGCCGATCTCGATATCGCCTCTCTCGACTTGGGCGATGACCGCCTGGGTGTCGCTGATCGTCATGGCCACCCGAATGTGGGGGTATCTCTTGCGGAATCGACCGAGCATCGACGGGAGCAGGTATTCGCCGGGAATCGTGCTGGTGCTCAGATGAAGGTCGCCCTCCAGACGGCCGAGGAACCGATGCATGCCCTCGATCGCCCGCCGCTTCATGTCGACGATCCGATGGCCATGTTCGTAAAGCAGCTCTCCAGCTCGCGTCGGCCTGACCTCCCGCCCCAACCGATCGAAGAGGGAAATGCCGAAGTATTCTTCCAGTGACTTGATGTGGCCGCTGATGGTCGGCTGTGTGAGATGCAATCGTTGAGCCGCCCGCGAGAAGCTCCGCTCCTCGTACACGCAGCAGAAGATCTCCAAGAGTCTCAGATCCATAAGGCTCCCGGCTATTCTACAGAGTCCGAGGCGAGGGATGCAAAAGGCCGGGGATGATTATGAGAACGATGAAACAGGACGGGCCGAACAGGGAAGCCATGGACCAAGATCTCCGCTCGCCGGATGGAATTCCCGTGAGACATTGGAGAGGCCAACCCTACGGTCGATCTCGTGCATCCGATGCCTGTGGGGTCCGAAGAGATCCATAAGGAACTTCACTCTCAGTAAGGGAGTGGGTACAATAGGAGAGTCATGAATATGAAGCAACCGATACAGGGAAGCACGCTCAATCAGTCGGCGGAGAAAGCCGGATCTCAGGTTCCATTGGCCAAACCCCGCGCAGGGTTCACCAGTACGCGGCTCTTCACGGTGATCGTCGCTCTCTTTGCTCTCCTGCTCGTCTATACGGTGTACGAGCTCTATCAGAATAATGCTCATCTGGAAGAGAGCCTGAAGCAGGTCCAGACGCAACTGGCCGTGATCAATCAGCGCCTCGATGATGGTGATGCCCGTTTGGCTGAATTGACGGCCCAGTTCCAGGTCACCACCGAACGTCTTGGCCTGACCAAGAGCGAACTGGAGCGAACCAAACGGATGGCCGCGCGGCTCAAGCAGGAACAGCAAGAGCGCGTCAAAGCGTTGACCGAGGAGCTGAGACGGAAGGCTGAAGCCGAGCAGGTGGCGGCCTTACAGCGAGAGACGACGAGCAAGCTGAGCGCTCTTTCCGGCGACGTCTCGGCCACGCGTCAGCAAGTCGCCGTGGTCAACGAGAACGTCTCCAAAACGCGCGAGGAAGTGACCCAATTGAAGCTCAAGCTGAGCGAATATGGGACGCTCATCGCGCGGAATCGGAAAGAACTGGAATACCTCCGTCGGCGAGGCGAGCGCGACTACTTCGAGTTCGACATCCGTAAGGGCACCTTTCATCAGGTCTCCGATCTTCGCCTCAAGCTGAGGAAAACGGATACCAAACGACAACGATGCGATATCGAGTACATCGCCGACGATCGGAGGGTGCGAAAAAAGAAGGTGAACGTCAATGAACCCATCCAGGTCTTCGTCAAAGGACTGAGGACGCCCTACGAGATCGTCATCAATCGAGTGGAGAAAAATCGCATCATCGGGTATGTGAGTGCGCCCAAGGAGCGCGGCGCGGCCCCCGGAAAGCCGATCAGCTCCGATCGATGAAGCCGGCGAACGTGGGATCCGGCCCCTCCCCGAACCCTCGACCTGAGGGTTGACGGTTCGGGCTATACACCGGCACCGTCGACGACACTTCTTCACTGAGTAGAGGGAGATCCGCCTTTGGCAGGCAGTGGGAGAGCATAATATCCTTTGCGGGCGCGCACGGTGAGCCCTCGTTTCTTCACCCGAATCTTGAGCCGGTGAAACCGTCCATCGGGCACGTGTTTCACTTCATACCCGATGCTGTACTGATTTCGCAACTCCATCTCCAACTGATCGAAGAGTTCGGCGAGCCGTGTATGTTCCTCATCGAGGAAGAGCGCACGCCCTCCAGTCGCCTCCGCTAATCGTTTGAGAGCGGCAATCCCCGCCTTGGTTCCCCGAATACCAATAGGATACACGATGACATCGGTCCGCAAAGCCATATCGATGGCCTCAGAAAGAGTCGCCTCGCTGGCCGTGTCATCTCCATCGGTGATGAGCACGAGCACCTTACGCCCGAAGCTGATCGGCCCGAACTTGTAACGAGCCGTCTTATACACGGCGTCGAAAACGGCGCTATTCCCAGCGACGCTGAGATTCCGAATCTTCCGGGTCAGCGCCACGGCATCATCGGTGAAGTCGCTGATCAGATAGACATCGGAATCGAAGGCGACGAGGAGCCCCCGATCCTGACCTCGCCGCAAGATGGACTTCAGGAAGTTAATCGCGGCCATGCGCTCCAGCTCGAACCGAGCTTGGACGCTGCGACTGCGATCGATGACCAGTGCCAAGGTGAGCGGTAACTGCGTTTCGCGACTGAACTCGGTAATCCGCTGGCGCACACCATTGTCCCATACGACGAAATCAGAGGCCTTCAGATCGGAGATGAGTCGGCCTCGCTTATCGGTCACGGTGACGAACGTGTTGACCAGAGTCGTCCCTAGATGGACCGCTCGATGCCCCTGAATGGACCCAGGGGAGATCCGGACATTCGACACCTCCGGCCCGACCCCGAGACCTCCTCCGGCCGGCCACCATATAGCGCTCAAAATCAGTGCAAACACCCAGCCTCTCATCATCATCCTGTACCCGTGCGATCTCATCTATAATCCTATCACGTTCTGTGAGCGATGACTAGCGGATGAGCTGGAGGGACCTCCTTGGCGATCACTGCGCCCGACCCTGAGCCGATGAGTGCCCTGGCGGAGCGGTGCGCATGTGAGAACTCTCGTTGCCCTTAACAGATTCTCGCTTCCTGGCTATAATAGGCGGCTTAACCCGGCCAGAATGATGAAGAGATCATGTGGCTAGGATGGTTAGCGATTATGGCTCTGGCAAATTTCAGAGGATGCAAAGGAGGTAAAGAGAATGGCCTACATCATCGCTGAACCGTGCATTGGAACAAAAGACACAGCCTGTGTCGACGTGTGCCCCGTCGATTGCATTCATCCGACCAAGGAGGAATCGCAGTTCGAGGAGGTGGATCAACTCTACATCGACCCCGAGACGTGCATCGACTGTGCCGCTTGCGAACCGGCGTGCCCGGTAGAAGCCATCTTCGCTGAGGATGAAACGCCCGAGCAGTGGACGAACTATATCGAAAAGAATGCTGATTGGTATGCTCTTCCGCCCGATGAATTTGAGGCCAAATGGGGCGTACCGGGTAAAAAGGAGTGAAGAGTCCGGGCCGATCGCTCGATGTGAAGATGGAAGGATGGCACGAGGTCACCCCATCTTCCGAGTCAGTGGCTCATGATCTCTCATGAGTCACTGACCTCGACCTCCTTTCCTCTGGCCGATCATCGTAGCTTTTTTCCTTCCCCACTCATTCATTCCCTTGAGACTCGTCGTCGGATGATTCATCGCCAGCCACGATGCGCCGTAGGTGCCCCGGCGTTCATCACTCGCACTGAGCATGAACCGATAGAGAAATCTCCGGAGCGACGACCGCCGAGGCCGTTGAGAGAACGGCTCCTCCGCTTCTCACTGGGAGCGGTATCGGTGAGAACGGGTTAGGGAATCTCCGACTCGAGAAGCAAGCTTCACCTGGCCAGTAGCCGATCGATGATCTCGGCCATTTTTTTCAGAAAGGCTTCCTTGCCCGCGAATCCGACATGGGGTTCACCGACCAGACGCCCGTCCTGATCGATGACGACGAGGATGGGAATCGACGTTTGATGGAATTGCGCGAAGACCGATCCATTCGCATCGCGAAGGACGGGGATGCTCACGCCCAACTCAGCGGTAAACTGAGCAAGTTTCTCATCGGGGACATCTTCGCCATCGATACTGATCCACACCACCTTCACTCGCTTTCCTCGATAGCGATCGGCCAACGCCTGCAAGGCGGGGAGTTCGGCTCGACACGGAGGACACCAGGTGGCGCCGAATGAAGCGATCACGACATGACCTCGTAGATCGGCCAAGGACGACCGGCCCCCTCCCACTACCGGCAAGTTCCAGGAAGGGTCTCTTTGGAAGCCAGTTCCGGTACTCCAACCGGAACTCATCGCCAACCCGACGAGCATGATTCCTATCCCAAGACGATAGACCTTGCCGCGCTCGCCTTTACGACCGCTCACGGATTTTACACTTCGCTCCGCCTTTCCTTTCTGCTCGAACTCCGTTCTCCACATCGCGTGTCTCTCCATCGATGAGTCATGGTGATCGGGCATCAGGCTGCGCGTTCGATGCGCTTCAATTCCAGGTCGGCATCGAGATGGTACTTGACGCCAGCCCCTTTCTCGGGGAGCTCAAACAACACCCGCTCGAAGATGCGCTCCAGGATCGCCCGTAATCCCCGAGCGCCGATCTTCTTCTCGATCGCCTCCCGGGCGATGCGTCGCAATGCTTCCTCCGAGACGGTCAGCTCGGCGCCTTCCATCTCGAAATAGCGGCGAAACTGCTTGATGAGCGAGTTCTTGGGCTTGACCAGGATATCTACCAGCGCCTGTTCATCGAGGGGATCGAGGTGAACGATGATCGGCAGACGACCGATGAGTTCGGGAATGAGCCCGTACTTGAGGAGGTCCTCGGTCATGACTTCAGGCTGTCGCCCCTTTTCCACCGCCGGGCTGGTGAACCCGATGCTTCCGCGCTTGGACACGCGGTCGCGAATGATTTGGTCCAGGCCATCGAAAGCGCCACCGCAGATGAACAAGATGTTGGTGGTATCGATCTGTTCCTGATTGGCCTGAGGATGTTTTCGGCCACCGAGCGGGGGCAACGTGGCCAGCGTTCCCTCGACGATCTTGAGCAGCGCCTGCTGTACCCCCTCGCCGGAGACGTCGCGGGTGATGGACGGGCTCTCACTGCGACGCGCAATCTTATCGATCTCATCGATGTAAATGATCCCTCGCTCCGCCCGCTGAATATCCCCATCGGCGGCCACCACCAATCGTGTGAGAACGTTCTCCACATCTTCTCCCACATAGCCCGCTTCGGTGAGCGTAGTGGCATCGGCGATGGCGAAGGGAACTTGCAAGAATCGAGCCAACGTGCGAGCGATGAGCGTCTTGCCCGTCCCCGTCGGTCCGATCATCAAGATGTTGGCTTTTTCCAACTCGACCTCTCCCGAGCCGCGATCCATCTCTTCGAGCCGGCGATAATGTTGATAGACTGACAGGGCCACTCGGCGCTTGGCTTGCTCTTGCCCGATAACGTACTGGTCCAGGAAAGCCTTGATTTCCGACGGCGTGGGGAGGACGAATTTCTCCGTACGCTGACGCACGCGCTCTTTGGCCGCCATACTGTCGGCCATGGAATTCAATGCGCGAATGCAACGAACACACACCGCCGCATCGGGCCCAATACTCACGTAGGCGACGTCATCGGCCCGCCCACACAGGAAGCAATATTGCCGTCGCTTGACCATAGCGCATCGATCTCAATGAGCGTCTCCGTTACATATCTAATCAGAATGTGCCGTCGGGGTCAAGTCAGAGAGCCACCTTTCACCGACCGGTGAAAAATTCAGTTGAAAAAACGGGGTACAATCTTTACAATCGACTTCCCATTCGAGAGCCATGAAGCATTCCCGAGGCGCATTGCCGTCAATCTAACCTGTTGATGAGGAGAGAACGATGAGCGACACAGAGTTCAAACCATATGTCCCTCCCGATACGGATCTACAGGAATTCACGTTCAAGGCGCTTCTGGTGGGCGTCGTCCTGGCCTGCATCTTAGGGGCGGCCAACGCCTACCTGGGCATGAAAGCGGGGCTCACCGTGGCGGCGACGTTCCCCGCCGCCGTCGTCGCCATGGCCATCCTGCGACCGTTTCGCGGAACGGTGTTGGAAGAGAATATCGCCCGAACGACCGCTTCGGTCGGCGAAGCACTGGTGGCGGGAGCGATCTTCACCATTCCCGCCTTCGTCATCTCGGGCGTGTGGGATGAGCTGAAATATTTCGAGAGCACGGCGATCATGCTCATCGGAGGCGTCCTGGGGGTTTTATTCGTTGTCATGTTGCGTCGCACTCTGGTGGTAGAGGCCGATCTGCCGTTTCCCGAGAGCGTGGCTTGTGCTGAAATCGTCAAAGCCGGACAAGGTGGTCAAACGGGCGCTCAGTACGTGTTTGGCGCCTTCGGTCTGGCCGCGGTCTGGGAGTTGTTCAAAAATGTCAATGGATTCCAAGTGATGACCGAACACGTCGGTCGCTTCTTCGCCTTCGCCCGATCGGAGATCAATCTGGGCATCGCCACCCAATCGCAGGCCACCTCCTACGGAGGAGGGATCTTTCTGGAGTCGCCCTCGGCCAGTCCCGCTCTCATGGGCGTGGGATACATCATCGGGGCGCGGCTGGCGGCCATCGTCTTCGCCGGCGGCTGCATGGGCTGGCTGGTGCTCGTTCCCCTCGCCCTGTTCCTCAATCCCGGCCTGGAGACCATGGTCAATGGGGATGTCGATTGGGTCACACTGAGCGGGGCCGTCTGGCGAACGCAAGTTCGCCCTCTGGCCGTGGGAGCGATGATCGTGGCGGCGTTCTATACGCTGTACAATCTGCGCAGCTCGCTCATCGAGGGCATTGGGAAAGCCGTTCGCGATATGAGAACGGCCAAGGACGCTGCTGTCAACACCAATCGATTGGAGCGGGATATCCCCTTCAAGGGCGTGGTAGGGGCTATCCTGGTCATGATCGTTCCTCTCATCATCCTCTACTATTATTTCAGCCGCAGCGTAGAAGGATCGATCATTTCAGCGATCATCATGGCCGTTGCCGGCTTCTTGTTCGCTGCCGTGGCCGGATATCTGGTCGGCCTCATCGGAAGTTCCAACAATCCGATCTCCGGACTCACGCTCTCAACGCTCATCATCGCCGCCCTCCTCATGGTGATGATTGGACTGACGGGCAATCCGGGCATTGCGGCCGTGCTCGGCGTCGCCGGCGTGGTGTGCTGTTCGGCGGGCATTGCCGGCGACATGATGCAAGACCTGAAGGTGGGCCACATTCTGGGAGGGACGCCGGCGAAAATGGAGTGGGGAGAGATCATCGGCGTCATCGTGGCGGCATTCGTGCTCGTCTATCCCCTCTGGGTGCTCGACAAGACCATCGGGATCGGCGGCGCCGAACTGCCCGCTCCGCAGGCCGGGCTCATGGCGCTCATGGCCAAAGGGATCGTCGGGGGCAAGATGCCCTGGGCGTTGGTGATCATTGGCATGCTCTTTGCCCTGTTCCTGATCCTGGTCAATGCTCCGGCCCCCATGCTCATCGCCGTGGGCATGTACCTTCCCTTCCACTCCACAGCGGCCATCTTCGCCGGTGGCGTCATTCGGTGGATTTTCGATGTCATTCTCAGGGCGAGGAAGGTCTCCGATGCCGAACGCGATGCCAAGGTGAACGTCGGGATTCTCCTTTCCTCAGGACTGATCGCCGGCGAAGCGCTGACGGCGGTGATTTTGGCCTTCCTCGTGCTCTTCGAAGTGAAGCTCCCGACGATCAGCCAGAATCCCTACGTCGCTTTTCTCATCTATCCGTTGATGCTCATGGTGCTGGTGTGGATTCCTCTGAGGAGTAAAGGAGCTGCCGCCGTCCACATTTCACATTGAGGGCGATGTCATCCCCATCCGCCAGCGAGAATGGCTTCGGCGGGCCGATGGGCGTGTGATCATTCTCGTCCCCAAATGGGGACCGGGGCGGATAGGGCGTTGGCTGATGGCCCGGATGAAAAATCCAAATTATCGGGTGAATCTGGATGAGATCGGGACCTGGATCTGGCTCCGATGCGACGGTCAGCATACGGTCGAGCAATTGGCCAAAGGATTGAAGGACGAATTCGGCGATCGAGTGGAACCCGTCCATGAGCGGTTGACCCTTTTTCTCCGACAACTCGCTCGAAGCCGCTTCATCGTTCTCCGCAAAGCCATCTCGCCAACCGAACGTTCCTCTTCGGAAAGGTGACCGCGCCCGGGCATAAGAAACGGTGACCTCCCGGGGTCGGCCTCGAGCGCGCTCGGCGTCGTCGCCGGGTGCTCACCGCGGCGAACGCGTCGCGGTGGATGGTGGAAACCTTCGGAGCAGTATGTTAAGATAGGTTTATTTCTGAAAAATGAGCCTGAGAGTGGAACCGTGGATCAACTCCTTCGAATCAAGCGCCGATGGTATCGATGGGAACTCAAGGCCACTCATCTGCTCGATCGGCTCGGCCTCGCTGAAAACCAAAAAATCTTCGTTCTCACCATCCTCATCGGTTTAACCTGCGGGTTGGCGGCCGTGGCCGTTCGCCTGGCCATCAATAGCACCGAGCGCCAGCTCATCGATCGAGCGGTGATCTGGCCGTCGCACTGGCGCATCTTTTGGATGCTGGTCATCCCCACGCTGGGAGGAGCATTGGCCGGACTGTTGCTTCAGTTCGTCCAGGAGGCCAGCGGCAGCGGCATCCCTCAGGTGAAGGCGGCCTACCATCTCAACTATGGACGCATTCCCTTCAAGGTCGTGGTGGGCAAATTCGGCCTGGGAACGCTGTGCATTGGCTCGGGGCTGAGCCTGGGGCGAGAAGGTCCCACAGTACAGGTCTGTGCGGGCCTGGCTTCGCTCATCGGGCGTCTGACCGCCGTTTCGCGGCGGAATCTGATGAACCTCGTTCCCGTGGGTTCTGCAGCCGGACTCGCCGCCGCCTTCAACACGCCCATCGCCGCCGTGACGTTCACGCTGGAAGAGATCATCGGCGACTTGAGTCACAAGTCCATTGGGGCGATCATCATCGCCGCCGTCATCGCCTCGGTCATCGAGCAATCCATTCTCGGCGCCGAGGCCCTGTTCACGGTTCCCCCTTACCATCTCCACCACGCCCGCGAGTTACTGTTTTACGCCTTGTTGGGCGTGCTGGCCGCGGGAGTGTCAGTGGCATTCACCGAAGGATTGCTCCGGCTCAGACAGAGATTCCTGGATTGGTCGATCCCAGCCTGGCTCAAACCGGGCATCGGTGGACTCATTGTCGGACTGATCGGAATCGTCGCTCTTTACGGATTCGAGGCTCGAGGGGTCTTTGGCATCGGATACGATGTGCTCTCCCAAGCGCTCCACGGTCAACTCGTATTCAAGGTGGCCTTGGTCCTGGTTGCCGCTAAACTGGTGGCCACGATCGTCTCTTACGCCTCTGGCGCGGCGGGTGGCATCTTCGCTCCTTCGTTGTTCATTGGTGGGATGCTCGGCAGCGTGGTTGGCGCCGTGGAAGCCTATGCCATGGGATTGGAGCCCACGCAAACCATGGGAGCCTTCGCGCTCGTAGGAATGGGAGCGGTCTTCGCCGGGATCGTCCGTGCGCCGATCACGTCGGTGCTCATCATCTTCGAGATGACCAATAATTACACGATCATCTTGCCGCTGATGATCGCCAACGCCATCAGTTATGCGGCGGCCAGTTGGCTCTCGCCTCAGCCGGTCTACGAAGCGTTGCTCATGCAAGACCATGTTCACCTGCCTCATCGCGCCCCGCCCCACCTGTTGAACAAATTGACGGTGGCCTCGGCCATGCATCGAAACGTGTACACGTTGCACAAGTACCTCACCGTAGAGGAAGCCTATCAGCGCGTCAAAGAGAAGGAGAAAGAACTCGGCTACCATGGCTTTCCCGTAGTGGATGGCCACGGGAAGATGATCGGCTTCATCACCCTCAACGACTTACGTCGAGAGTTGGGTCGAGGCAACGGCCATAAGCTACTCGGCGAGGTGGCCGTCAAGAAAGTCATCCACGCCCATCCCGACCAAACCCTGGATAATGCCCTGCTCAAACTCGGCCAACGCGAAATCTCCCAACTGCCCGTGGTCAGCCGATTAGACGATGGACACGTCCTCGGCATCATCACGCTTCGAGACATCGCCCGAGCCCAGGCACAACTCGCCCGCGAGTACGGACATATAGATCGTTCGCTGGTCAGTTCCCGGGGAGATTGAAATGCGCCTGGCCGAGCGCGCCGTCGAATGTTGGGCCAGACGGGAGAACGAAAATACGTGGCGCAAGAGCCAGCTTATGCCACTCTCTATCTTCGAGGGAGCCCTTCATGATGTGGAATCCCACACCGAGGGGATGAAAAGAGCCCGTTGGAGGATCTTGGCGTTCTCTGCGCCTCTGCGGTGATTTTCGAGGGGGTCCCTCATGGCGCGCCCGAGCCACACCGAGGGGATGAAAATAGCTTCTTGGAGCATCTTGGCGTTCTTTGCGCCTTTGCGGTGATTTTCGAGGGGATCCCTTGATGGAGGCGAAGCAACCATCGCCTCCTATCAGTCACCGACGATCTGGAGAATGACCTGACGGCGTCGGGAATGCGTGTCGAAGTCGCACAACACAATTTGTTGCCAGGTGCCCAGAACGAGCTCTTTATTGACGAATGGCACCGTCACCGACGGCCCAATCACGGCGGCACGAAGATGACTATGAGCATTGTCGTCGATGCGGTTATGCTCATAGCTCGGGTCTTCCGGAATCAACCGCCGAATCACCCGTGAGAGGTCGGCGACGGCTCCGGATTCGTATTCGATGGTTGTGATTCCCGCCGTTGAATGGGGCACAAACACGGTCACCACGCCAGACGAAATCCGACTCGAACGCACAGCCCGCGCCACTTCATCCGTGATGTTGCAAATATCATCCCGACCACGCGTGTTCAACGAGATGCGCTTCGTCTCGACAGCCATACTGAGCTATGGTAGCCCAGACGAGGGGAACTTTCAACCTGCCCTCAGAGCGAACAGTCATCCGGAGGGGCGATGGAAGAGTTCTCCAAAATGTCCGAGTCGCTCGATGATGAACGGGCGTGCGCGAGCCGGACGAGCCTTCCCCGGTCGCGCCACCGGGCACGATCCGGAGAGAATCGATTCTCGTCGCTTTCGACAATCGGCGCCCCCAGTCAAACGAGCGTCGGCGTGAGAGCTTCATCATTGCACACGCACGAGGAGTGGCGCGCCGACACCTCCTTCGCCCACTGGGAGAGGAGCGAGTCCACCACAGCCGCGTGCGCTCCACTGGTGACATCGCCCCCCCGGTGCGACCGTCAGCTCACATCTTCTCCGGCGCATGGTGAGCGCGGGAGAAGTGTTCGTGCACGATCTTCCAGGTGCCCTTTTGGTTCACCAGAACATGCGTTCCCCGTCCTTCAATCCGGCGGCGTCGAGAGCCGCTTTTGAGCGTCACCGTCCAGTAAAAGCTGACAATGGCCGTGTCACCGTATAACTGGACGACGGGTTTGGTGATTCGATATTGCACGGCCTCCGCCTGTTTCAGATAGTATTCGAACGTTCGTCGTAGAGCGGTCCGGCCGGTCAGTCGTTCGTGTTGCGTCGAAGAGAAGCAGACGATGTTCTTATCGAAGAAGCTCAGCACCGTTTTCAGATCCCGTTCGTTGAACGCTGCCGCTTGCTTTTTCTCGATATCCCAGATCTCTCGTTCCACTTTGGTCATCATTCCCCTCCTTGGAAGCTTGGGTTGATGTCGGATGGCTCATCCGCATCGTTCACGCTGCGGATGGTGTCTCGACAGGCGATGTGCCATTTTTTACCGCGATCAGCGAAAGCCCATAGGCGGCTTCTCATCGATGGCCTCGCCGGTGAACTTCGAACGATGGCGAGGTCATTCTACCCGAGACACCGACAATTCGTTTCTCATGGGTTGCATTGGGCATCGCCTCCATGGGCGTCTTCCCTCAGAGAGTCCGAGGCTGGCGAATGATCTCGGGGAGATCGCTCCCCCGCCTCTGTCGCCCATTCAAGCTGCCCACGGCTGTGGAGACGTCAGGGCTCGCTCTTCCACCCACCTCAGTCTCGATCCATCCATAATGGCTGCGATGGCGATTGACTCCACGGTCCGATCAATCCAAAGGTGTCGCGATAGGCGATCGCCTGGGCGCAGAGGATGAACGGTGCGCTGACGAAGAAACCAACTCCACAGGCGAGCAGACCGATGAACGAGAGGATCTCGAAGATGAACCCGCAGACCCAGAATTGCAGAGCACTCCGGCCGAACACCGTACGAATGGCCTCATCGAGTGCTGCCGCCGTATCTCGCCGTCGCTCCAGGATGAGCGGATAGACGAACATGAACACTGCCCACACCAGAGGTGAGAGGATGAATGAAATGAGTCCGAATAACGGAGAACTCACCGTCACGGCGCCCACCGAATACCTCACCGATGATCCTCCTCCCAGCACGCTCATGAGCACGGCGTTGACCAGCCAGGCGAACGCGTTAGGCCAGAATCGATCCAGCCCCTTGAAGAGATCGCCAACGCGAGGCTTCTCTCCTCGCATCGATTTGAACACCATATGGTAGAATCCGGCCAGCAGCGGTCCGGTCAGCACCGTCAACGTGACCAGCGAGAGGAGCAACATGACCAGAAAGGCCATACTGAACGTTCCGGCATCGCGCTTATAAAGCTGCCATCCTTCGGAGAGCCATCTCCCCAGATCCACCGGCGTTTCCCCGGTCGCCGATGGCGGTGCCATGGGAGCATATGAGGTTGGCGATTCCGGTGGCAGATAGGCTGGCCGCGTCGCTCCTCCCGGAGCCTGCCGGGTCGCGCGATCCTTCTCGCCGAGTCGGCGGGTAGGGGCTTCCTCCAGCGACGCCGGCGTCTTCATCATGGGCGATCCACAGCGAGTACAAAAACGCGCCGTATCGGAAACCTCATGTCCACAGTTTGCGCATCTGGCCATCGTTCCTCCACGCTTCTCACATCATTCTCGTATGAGTGCATTCTACACCAAGATCCATGCACTCCCCAACTGTTATTGTTCGCCTCGGTACGCCAACCAGAAGAGAAACGTCGAAGGGGCACCGAGGCGCATCTGGCGCACAGGCGCCAGGATACAAACGCTCCATCGCCATAAGCCCTCAAAGGGGAATACGTCTCTAGGGGTGGCTCCGTTTCTCTCTATTCTCAATGGCCGCACCACGCTGCCGCATCATGGACGACTCGCGGACGGCGCGTTTCGATTCAGCGACTGGCG
>RFHM01000252.1 GCA_003696865.1 Acidobacteriota bacterium
ACTCCGCGCTGACGGGCGACCCATTCGGCCTGAGCTCGGTCCGGTCCATCGCCCACCATGACCAATCGGGCGTTCACCTTCTCGCGCACGCGGGCGAAGATCTCAACGCAGGCGGGCGCTCGCTTCAGCGGCCGGAAATTCGAAATGTGCATGATGATCTTTTCCCCCTCGGGCGCCAGGCGGGCGCGGTGGGCGTCATCGGGCCGCCGTCGGGATCGTTCCTCATTGATGAAATTGGGGATCACGCGGATCTGACAGATGCCGAACGTCTCGCAGGTTGCTCGCCGCAGATAGTGCGACACCGCCGTCACGCCATCGCTCTGTTGGATGCCGAATCGGGTGATCTGCAGATAGGAACGGTCCCGTCCCACCAGTGTGATGTCCGTCCCATGAAGCGTGGTGATGATGGGAAGGGGATGGTTGGGTTTGAGCATCTCTCGAGCGAGGAAGGCGCTGATCGAGTGGGGAATGGCATAATGCACGTGCAGCACATCCAGACCCACGTCCAGAGCGACCTCCGCCTGTTTGGTGGCCAACGCCAGATCGTATGGGAGATGCTCAAAGAGAGGATAATCCATCATCTCCACTTCGTGAAAGGTGATGCGTTCCGGGAGTTCGGTCAGCCGCGTGGGCAGCGCGGCACAGATGAAGTGAACCTGATGACCTCGGGCGGCCAATTCCAACCCCAACTCAGAGGCCACAATGCCACTCCCACCGTAGGTCGGATAGCAGGTGATGCCGATGTTCATCGGATGAATATCGAGCCCATGACCGGTTCACGTCGAAGCGATGAACGCTTCGAACTCGTCCAACAACATGAGGCCGCTTTCCTGCGGGTCTTCCACTACGCCATGAGTCAATTTGGCAATGGCCGCTACCACGCGCAAGTGAAACAGGGTCGGTTGTCCATACTCGTCGCTTTCGCCGACGATGGTGTATTTGCGGGCCGCCCCTTTCACCTGGAACGGGAGGTCTTCATAATCTTCCACCATCTTTTCGATGTCCTCCCGGGAGGGCGTGGTCGCCATGACCGTACAGCTTTGGCTCTGGCCCTCGACTTCGGTAGCCAGTTCCAAGCGCTTCCAATGCCAGGAATTTTCCCCACCATCGTGCTCGGCCACTTGCGAAGGAAAACCGGCCGCCGCCAAGGCATCGCAGATGTCTGAGATAGATGGAATGCGCGTTTTATTGGTCCAGACGAAAAATTCCTGCTTCATGGGGTCTTCTCTCAGTCATGATCGAGCTTCGCCTCAGCGCGAAGCGTGCGGGGGGAATAGTCCCATCGGCGCTTTGAAGCCGACGAGCACACCGGGCGCTCTGTGAACCCATCGCTCAACAGTTTCCCATTGCTGTTCCAACCTGATATCATGGCCGAACCCACGTACTTGGCCTCAACTCCTATGTTCGGGAGGATTGTAGTCGAGCGAGCTCCATTTTTCAACCCTCCAGACAGAGACAGTGCTCGATACGTCAACCGGACACTGGGAGCCTCCAAGCAACGCCGTCTCCCCAGCGAAGAGCGGCGCCCGAGGAGCCGGATTTCTCATTCCTGGTGATTCCAACAGGACGAAAGATTTCTCGGCACCACAGTGGGGCGGGTATATCTCCCTTCACCTTCGATCGTCGCCCCCGGCCACGTTTTTTGTGCTTTTCTTTTCGTTCTCGTTCCTGGCGGAATTGTTGCTCGCTTTGACGCGCATCCTCGTAGGCCAGCTCCACGTCTTCCAAAGTGCGCTCCAATGCCTGCCGCGTCGCCATATCGGTGATCTGCGAGCGGAGGGCGCGCAAGCGCTCCAGATGATCTTCGATATGCTGACGGAAGATGGTGAGCGCCTTCAGGATATACTTGTCGTTCGGATTACGATCGTAGGCATCCTCGAAGTTGATGATCGTCTCCTCGATGGCTCGGCGATATTGATCGAGCATCTCGGCCGCTGAGCCCACGGGCAATGGGCCCCATCTGGCTTCCTCCCGTTTGGACTGCTCCAGCTCGGGTGACTCCACCACCATGAGGCGTCGTTCGGCGATCTTCATGAAGACGCGAACGCGCCAATCGATACGCTGGGCTTCGCGCACGCGATCGGCCTCCTGTTCGGTCATATAATCGAGGCTTCCTTGTCCCAGAGCGATGACCCCTCCCATCAGCGCCAGTCCCCAGATCACACTGATCGCCCGAATGATACCTTCTCCCGTTTGTTTCCGCCACATGAGTCTTGACAGATGCTACGCAATCGATCCTCCCTTGTCAACGGCGAGCGCCCGGCAGCAACGGTCACTTTGCTGTTTCGTCCCCGTGCCGGAGTCGGAGGGGGAGAGATCGACTCCCATGGACTCTCAGGCGTGCTGTCCCGCCTCGGAGCGGTCGGCGGCCGCCCCGGGGACGAAACAGCGACGGCATCGAGGTTCATAAATACCACTGGCGCCGACCAGGACGCGGTCGGTGCTCTCCACGAGCCGCTGCGAGTGATTGGCCGGATTCCCGCATTTGACGCAGATGGCCAGCGTCTTGGTGATGTACTCGGCGACGGCCAGAAGCTGAGGCATCGGCTCGAAGGGTTGTCCCATGTAATCCTGATCGAGGCCGGCGACGATCACGCGTTTCCCTTGATTGGCCAGCCTGTTGCACACGTCCACGAGATCGAGGTCGAAGAATTGTCCCTCGTCAATGCCCACGACCTCCGTATCCTCGCGCACGCGCTCCATGATCTCTTGGGCCGAGTTCACCGATTCGGCGTCGATGCGCATTTGACTGTGGGAGACGAGTTGATGTTCCTCATATCGGGTATCAATGGCCGGTTTGAAAATCTGGACGCGCTGTCGCGCGATCTGAGCGCGGCGGAGTCGGCGAATGAGTTCTTCCGTCTTCCCGCTGAACATACCACCACAGATCACTTCAATCCATCCTGTCGGCTCTCTGACAATATTCATCTCGGTCACCTCACCTCAGCACACAGTTGACAAAGGAGATTCTAGCTGATTGAATTTTAAAATCAACCGGAAGGAACGAACCTTAATTCAGTAAGGAGAGGAACTGTGGGTGAGGACGCATTGATCTACGATTGGAATATCGTCGGTGGTGATCGCCCCCACAAGTACGACATCGAATTCGATGATGAGACGCTGCGCGATGGATTGCAATCGCCATCGGTGACCAATCCGCCGATCGACGAGAAGATCGAGATCCTGCACCTCATGGCCGATCTCGGTATTGAGTCGGCCGATGTCGGCTTGCCCGGCGCCGGGCCGCACGTCGTCCAAGATGTGACCCGGTTGGTCAAAGAGATCGTCCAAGCGCGACTTCCCATCAAGCCGAATTGTGCGGCGCGGACCGTCCGCGCCGATATCCAACCGATCATCGAGATCTCCGAAGCCGTTGGCCTACCCATTGAAGCGAGCACGTTCATCGGATCCAGTCCTATTCGCCAGTACGCCGAAGGGTGGTCGCTGGATATGATGCGGCGAGCGACCGAAGACGCCGTCTCGTTCGCCGTGAACCATGGACTCCCGGTCATGTATGTCACCGAAGATACGACGCGAGCCGATCCGGAGACACTGCGGAAGCTCTACACCACGGCCATTGAATGCGGAGCTCGTCGCGTGTGCCTCGCCGATACCGTCGGTCATGCCACGCCACGAGGCGTCAAGGCGCTGGTCTCCTTCGTGAAGGAGATCATCCAG
Organism: Acidobacteriota bacterium; assembly: GCA_003696865.1. GTDB lineage: Bacteria > Acidobacteriota > Blastocatellia > HR10 > J050 > J050. The sequence goes on from RFHM01000252.1 coordinate 3,679, forward strand.
GCCACCGGCGAAGAGGTGAAGATCGATTGGCACGGTCATATGGATCGCGGATTGGGCGTCATCAATGCCATCGCGGCTGTAGAGGCGGGGGCCGACCGGATTCATGGCTGCGCACTGGGCATCGGCGAGCGATGTGGCAACGTGCCCATGGATCAGCTCCTGGTGAATCTTCAGCTCATGGGATATATCGATCGGGATCTCTCGAAATTGCCCCAGTATTGCGAGACCGTCTCCCGCGCCTGTCAGGTGCCCATTCCGTTCAATTATCCGGTCGTCGGGCGCGATGCCTTTCGCACGGCCACCGGCGTTCATGCGGCGGCTGTGATCAAGGCGTTGAAGAAGAACGATCTGCACCTGGCCAATACGGTCTATTCGGGCGTCCCCTCTCATCTGTTCGGGCGAGAACAGGTCATCGATATCGGTCCGGTGAGCGGGCGCTCCAATGTCATCTACTGGTTGACGCGCCGGGGAATTGAGCCCACCGAAGAGCGCGTCCAGCGCATTCTCGATTACGCCAAGCGATCGCCCCGCGTGCTCACCGAAGAAGAGATCATGCGCCTGGTTTGAACCGATGGCGCGAAGAGGAGGTGAGATCAGGGAGGTGGAAGAGACGAGCGTTCACCGATTGGAAATCGCGCAACTTCTGGATGCGCCATCGGTGCGTCGCGCCTTTCACCTCATCGATGCCTTGGCCGATGCCATCACGCGCGAGCACGTGGCCATTTGTGAGATTCCCGCTCCCCCGTTTGGTGAAGAACAGCGGGCCCGGTATTTCGAACGTCGTTTTCGAGAACTGGGATTGGAGGGGGTTCGGAGAGATACGGTGGGAAACGTCATAGGGTTCCGGCACGGGTGGTCGGACAAGCCGACGGTCGTCGTGTCGGCTCATCTGGATACGGTATTTCCCAACCACGTCGACGTTCGCGTCCGTCGGCGAAATGGTCGATATCATGCGCCGGGCATCGGCGATAATGCCTCCGGATTAGCCGCTCTCCTGGCGCTGATCGAGGTTCTGCAACGGGTGAGAGTGACGACGATCGGGACGCTGGTGTTTCTCTGTACCGTGGGCGAAGAGGGGGAAGGGAATTTGCGAGGGGTGAGACACTTCTTCACCGACGGTTGGGCCGAGAAGACCGATGCCTTCATCTCGCTCGATGGGCATGGCGTCGAGCGCATCGTCTCTGGAGCACTCGGTTCGCGCCGGTATCGCATCACCATCGCCGGTCCGGGAGGGCACAGTTGGGGCGATTTTGGCATTGTGAATCCTATCCATCCACTGGCCGAAGTGATCAGGCAATTGGTGGAATATCCGTTGCCCCGACGGCCACGAACCAGTCTGACAGTGGGTCGCATCGAAGGAGGGCAGTCGGTCAATGCCATTCCTCAGTCGGCATTCATGGATGTCGATATCCGATCTACCTCGTCGGCCGTCCTGGACCGGATCAGCGAGTATGTGAAGCGAGTGGTGGCTCAGGCCGTCCGGCAAGAGAATGCACGTTGCGCCGCCACGGGGACTCGACTCTCATATCACATTCACTGTCTCGGCGATCGGCCAACGGGTGAGACATCGCCCGACACGGATATCATCCGGGTGGCTCAGGAAGCCTCCCGCCTCCTGGGCATTGAGCCTCAACTCGAATGGGCATCGACCGATGCTAATATCCCCATCTCACTGGGCATTCCAGCCATTGCCATGGGCGCCGGAGGGAATGCCGGGAACCCCCACACGCTGGACGAATGGTATGACGCCACCAATCGGGAACTGGGCCTCAAGCGAGCCTTGCTGGTCATCCTGGCGCTGGCAGGGGTCCCTGAACTCTGAAACCAACGAGGGCTGGAGTTCCTCTCTCAGCGAGGCGTCTGCTGAAAGCAAAAGCCGAACGGCTGAATCGGTACGCCGCGACAACTCCGTCTCCCTCATGCCATCTCCGATCCGTGAAACTCGGCCTCATCCCGGATGAACGCGAGGGAAGGGAAGCCGTTGAGGCCTCTCCTCCCCACGCGGTCGACGGCGAAGATCAGCGGAGATCGAGTCCCAAAGCCTTCATGATCGTTCGTTGTGGCTCGGGACCGAATCCCACCTCGATGAGACCGAGTGAGAGAAACGCCGGCGCGGCGAGTCGATTCTCGATGAATCGCTCAAGACCGGCCAGCCGTCGGCGCTGCTCTTCGGTGAGGATATCCATGAATCCGCTCCGGAACGTGTCTTCGGCATCGGCAATCTGCTGTCGCGTGCTACGAATGGTCAATACGACGCTGCCCACCGCGATGGGATCCGGGTCTGGAGCACGCAACAGTCTTCCCAGTTCGCGTGTCTGCTCGGCCAAGGCTCGTCGGAGCGGATCGATCGTCTCAGATCGAGCTCTCAGTAGCCTGAGAAAACTCTCGAACTGATCATCGTTCAACCGGAGAAACGCTCTCACCACTTCCGCTCGACGATCGGGCGGTGGCGAGGGTTGTGCCGAAGGTTGATCCTGCGAGGGTTGATGAGGGAGAGCAGCGACCGGAATGGCGCTGCCCAGCGAAGCGATCAGAAAGATCAGGACAAAGAGTGCCTTGCGGTTCATAACACCTCTCCTCCTTCATGAGTGTTCGAATGGGTCATCCGGTGGTTATGACGAAATCGAGGGGGCTCTGGACGGAATTTCTCCTTACGGCGAGTCTCAGCTTGGGAAAGGTATGCCTCGGCCGGCTCGCTGCCTGGGGCGAGTGCCAGGATGCGCCGCGAGGTGGATGACGAGAAGCTCGATTCGATGTACCATTAACCAGTCATGGAGCGACGGCGATTTCGGCTTCGATTGCCTCATCGGACGATGGAGTTAGGCCGACGAACGCTCATCATGGGCGTTCTCAACGTAACGCCCGACTCGTTTTCCGATGGGGGGGAGTTCTTCTCCCCGCATCGAGCCATCGAACGAGCATTGGCCATGGAGGCCGAAGGGGCGGACATCATCGACATCGGCGGTGAGTCGACGCGCCCTGGCGCGCGACCCGTTTCCGTCGAGGAGGAACTCGATCGCGTCATGCCGGTCATCGAATCGCTCGTCGGTCGGGTGAGCGTTCCCCTGTCCATCGATACGAGAAAGTACGAGGTGGCCCGCCGGGCGTTGCGAGCGGGAGTGGAGATTCTCAACGATGTGAGTGGTCTGCGACAGGATATCCGGTTGGCCGATCTGGCCGGGCAGTGGGGGGCGGCCCTCATCATCATGAACATGCGAGGGAGGCCCGAAACGATGCAGAAGATCCCTCCCAGCCCGGATATCTTTGCCGAAATCGAGGCTCATTTCGAGTGGGCGGTGGCCGAAGCCACAACTCGGGGAGTGGCAAGGGAACAACTCCTTCTCGATCCAGGCATTGGATTCGGGAAGACGGTGGAGCAGAACTGCGCCCTCATCAATCACCTGGATCGTTTCGCCCGATTCAATCTCCCTTTGATGATCGGGACGTCGAGGAAGACGTTCATCGGCAAGATCCTGGACAAGCCGCCCGAAGAACGGCTCATGGGCACGGCCGCCTCGGTGGTCGCCGCCATCTTTCGCGGCGTCCATATCGTGCGCGTCCACGACGTTCGAGAAATGAAAGACGTGGTCGCCGTAGCCGATGCCATCCTCAATGCGTCAGGAGACGGTTGCTAGCGAGGCGAAAGTGTGGCGCTGAGCCCGACGACATCGAGCGTCAGTTCGGGGAATGTCACTCGCAGGTCGTAGGTTCCCTCTCCCACGTCGTCGAAGATGAATTCGCCATACTCGTTCATCCTCGTCTGGAGAATGGGACGAGATCCGATGAGCAATTGAACCGCCGCCTCCATCGGCGCCGTCGACTCAATTTCGCGCGGCATGACCTGACCGATGATGTCGACGCACCTTTCCTCGCGGGCGCGGTCGATGTGCACGTCGATGTCGAAAAGCTCGGTTCGATACAGGAGATGGCGGGACGTCGGTCCCGTACTACGGAACCCCAACAGGCGGCCCTCAGCGAAGCTGTCCACCAAGAGAATGGCGGGCAGAGAGCACCGGCCTGGCGAGGGGGAGGGGAGTTCAGTTCTCCGAGATGCGCCTGTTGCTTCCGATGGTGAGTCATCGGGGAAGCGAGCAGTGAGGAGCTGTTGCCAGCGTCGGTAACACTTCTGGCAGCCACCGGTTAAATGGGAGCGAATGGCCTCCCCCCGATCTGGAGGAAGCGACCCTCGAGCCAACCTCAGTAGATCTGCCAGAGCTATGCACTCCATCAGCTTCTTTATCCGCAGTCAACCTCAATGATCACTTTTTTCTCACGGACGCCTTCGCTGGTCTCGCGTTGACAACGATCTATTTTCTCATTTTCACCGGCCTCCGACAATTGGCGATATTACCTATTGGGCCGAGTATAATTACTGAGAACGTTTCGCCCTCCCGCGCCGGGGGCGGGACATCTCCCGCCACCCCGTACTCCCGATCCACTGACCGTGGGCCGGAAGGATCCGGGGACGAAGGAGTTGGCCGGCCTGGGATGATTGCTGACGTGGTGGGAGTGTTGAAGCTACTGGCGCAATCTCATAGCCCCAGGCCGGCACAACCTCAAGAATCATCGGCTAACGCATTTCGAATGATTCGAATCACCTCCTCGTTGATGAATGGTTTCTCCAGGAATCGACTGTTCGATTGCTTCAAGAATTCGCGCGTTTGCGGGCTGACCACATCTCCGGTCACAAAGATGATCTTCCGGGCCAGCGCGCCATTACGCGCCTTGATCTCTCGGTAGAGTTCCTGGCCGTCCATGTGCGGCATTTTGATATCGCAGAAGATGAGATCGTACTCTTTCTTCCGGAGCTTCTCCAGAGCGTGAGCGCCACTGGTCGCCGTCTCCGGATGGTGTCCTTCGTCCTGCACGATCTGGCGCAAGAGATTGAGAATTCCCGGCTCATCATCGATGATCAGGACATCTTTCGGGCTCGCCGCTCTTTTCGGCGGCAGTTCGATTTTCGGCTCGCCCTGTTCGACACTCTCTTGGACGATGGGGAGTTCGATGATGAACGTCGCTCCTCGCCTCGGCTCACTCTGCACGTAGATATGGCCGCCGTGACTCTGGATGATGGTGTGAGAGACCGAGAGTCCCAATCCCGTTCCTTTGCCCACCGGTTTCGTCGTGAAGAACGGTTCGAAAATCCGATGAAGGTTCTCTGGAGGAATGCCCGGCCCATCATCGGCAACGGTGATCTCAATGAGGGGATTACTCGATGAACGAGTTCCCGGGGACGGCGGCTTCAACCGCGTCCGAAGCATCAATCGTCCGCGACCGTGAGCTTCCAGCATCGCCTGTTCGGCATTCATGATGAGATTCAGGAACACCTGCTGAAGCTGATGAGGATCGGCCACGGTTTGAGGGAGATCGGGCGCCAGCTCTTTCACCACCTCGATGTCATTGACATTGAGTTCATACTCGCGCAGGGCGACCGTGCGTTCGATCAGTTCATTGATGTTGACCGAGACGTGAGCCGCTTTATGTTGTCGCGCGAAGGTGAGGAGATTCTGGACGATCTTTCCCGCGCGGCGAGCGGCCTCTTGAATGACTTCCAATCCTTGCCGAACCGACCCGGTCAAGTTTTTCTCCATGCTCAGGAGTTCGCTGTAGCCGATCATCACCGTCAGGGGATTATTCAGTTCGTGGGCGACGCCGGAGATCAGTTGACCGAGAGCGGCCATCTTTTCCGAGCGGACGACCTGTTCTCTGAGGATTTTTTGCTCCGTCACGTCGCGGATGATATATTGCACGGCCGGTTGGCCATTGTACTCAATGAGGGAGCCGCGGACTTCCAAGGAGACTTCCTGACCGTCTTTGCGCCGAGCGACGATATCGAACGTCGGCGCATCTCCACCTTGGAGCAGCCGCTCGCACTGTTGCCGCATCGGTTCGCGGTCTTGTTCTCGCAAAAGGGCCAGCACATCGTCCAGTCGGTAGAGTTCGTCCAGCGTATATCCGCTGATGTCGGCGGCACTTTGGTTGGCATATTGAATGCGCCCGTCCTGGATGAGGATGACGGCATCTTTGGCATTCTCGATGAGCGAGCGATACTTATGCTCAGAAGCTCGGAGCTGATCCGATTGTTGCTTCAATTGCTCGGCCAACTGGGCGATATTGCGATAGAGCGTGGCATTCTCGATGGCCACGCCGATGACGTCCCCTACCGATGAAAGAAAGTCGCTGCTGTTGCGATCGACCAATCGCAGGCGACGACAACAAAGACCCATGATGCCTAACGTCTTTCCCTTCGCCTTGAGAGGGATGACCACACAGAAAGAAAATCCTTCGCGTCGAAACTGTTCGGCTACGCGATCGCCCGAAGAGATCGGAATCTCGCCAATGAGCGGTTGGCCCGTCCTGGCGACCGTGCCGATGAATGCTTCATCTGGGTTCAATCGTTCGATGAGTCGCGTCGCGTGTTCGGAGAGGCCCTGGGATGCATTCAGCAAGAGGCATTGGCAATCTCGATCGAGCAAGGCAATCCACCCCGCCTCGAATTCCATCAAATGAAGAACGTGCTCGATGGCCGTCGTCAAGATCTCGTTGAAATTGAGCGATTGGCTCACCGACGAGGCGATCATATTCAGTGCCGTCAATTGACGGTTGCGTTCGATGATCTCGCTGGTCCGCCTCAGGATGCGTTCATGAGTGGAGAGCTCGTTGAGATTCTGTGGCATGCTGAACTTGGTGACATTCATAGATCATACCCTCCTTCCGAGCGCTCGCTACACGGGAACTCCCATGAGAATGAAAGGCGCCCAGTAATACGGATGCGGATACCTCTGCCGGACATCCTGTTGGGCTCGTCGCAGCGCCGTTCGCTTCGGCAACCCGTCGCTGAGATTCGAGTAGAAACACCTCATGAACTCGGCCGTCGAGCAATCATTGACGATCCATAAACTGACCACGAGCGATGGAGCACCAGCATAGAGAAAACCGCGCATGAGACCGAAGAGTTCATCCCCCGGAAAGATCTCGTTCATTCCCGTCTCGCACGCACTCAGCGTGACCAGGTCGGCATTCACGGTGAGATTGAAAATGTCATAAAAACTCAACCAGGAATCGGCCAACTTCAGGGCCGAGAACATGGGATTATCGCGGCGGAAGACCCCGTGCGTGGCCAGGTGCAACAGGCGACATCGAGGAGCGTTCTGTTTCAGTTGCTCTAATGTCGCCTCCGGGCCGGTGAATACGAGGGCATCAGACCATAAAGATGCGACCGTCTCCACCTCCCGGAAGATATAAGGCATCGCCTCATCGGGCACGCCCATGATCAACGCCGGACCTCGCCGTCGCGGTTGAGCAGCTTTTTCTTTGCACAGCTTGAAGACGCTGGCGCTCGGACAATAGGAGATCTCATATTCGTCGAGCAGATATCCATGACCGTTGTGAAGGGCATGGAAAGGAACGTAATGCAAGACCTCATGAGGGACAAAGATGACTTTTCTCCCTTTCAGATGTGATGCCACCGGCTCGACGAGTTCCGCGTAGAGAGCCATCAGGCATTGCGTCGTCGCCGCTTGCAAACTGGTTTGGTGAATGTTGACATACTCGCCACTGAGAGTGAACTTGTCGAAATAAAACCGGAGCCGCCTGAGAAGGGGAGCGACCTTGCCCACGGTGGTCACATCGTGGATGATGTGGACGCCCTCTCGGGTGACCACGAAGATTTTGATGCACCCCTTCACGATGTAATATTCGAGCAAAACCTCATCATCGGCCAAGCATTGGCGGAGTTCGGTGATATCGGGCCGAGAAACGGTCTGTAATGATGAATATTCGGCATCTTCGATATGCAGACGACGGGCCAGCTTGGCCAGTTCGCGCTCTCGGACTTGGATCTCTCGACGCAGTTGAGCACTCATCCAGGGCGGGCGTTGAGGGGCGCGAAGCTCGTAATAATTCATGCGATTGTAATACCAGTTGAGTTCCTGGCGCAGCTTCTGCCATCGATGATAGATGCTCTTGGCCTCGGGACTCGACGCCTTGCTCCGAATAGATTGACTAGTGGCCAATAATTCGACCAACGCCCGCGACTTGGCCGCTTCAACATAAGAGAGCGCTTCGTTCACCTTATCCAGAGTGCCTTCTCGCAAACACAACTCGACGAGGTCTTCGTAAACCCGAAGCTTGTCGCGCAGGAATGTGCATTTCAATTCATCGACCTGAATCGTGCTGCGCAAACCCTCCAGGTGCTCTACGGCCTGCTGATAGCAACGATAAGCTTCCTGACGATCTCCCCGCTGTTCCAGGACGTTGCCCAATAAATGGAGTCCCTGATACTTGAGCCAGGGAGCCTCTATCTGGTCGAGGCGGGAGAGCGCCGAGGAGACCAGTTGCTGCGCTTGGCTGATTTCGCCCAAGACCAGCATCAGTCGGGCTAAGTGCAACTGGGCCTGCGCCGCTTGCGCGGGGAGATGATGTGCGTTGAAGATTCGATCGGCCTCATTACAGAGCTGTACAGCTCGGGTCCACTCGTGCTGCCGCCGGAGCACATCGCTCAGATAGACGTCGGTGACGGCAGTAAAGACCTCATTCCCCTCGGCCTGAAATCCGCGCCGCACCTCCTGGAGTTCCCGCTCGGCAGTGGCGAGATCGTTCAACTGCATATGAACGACGCCGAGATACATCTTCGCCTTAACGTATTCGTAGCTCATGTTCAACACGGTGAACTTCTCGGCCGCCGATTTCGCCGATTCCATGGCATCATCATAGGCGTTCAACCGGATGTATACTTCGGCCAGATCCAGGTCGCAGAGCGCTTCCAGGACGCGATCGCCGAGGTCCAACGAGCGATCGCGAACCCGAGCGAATAACTTGAGGCTCTCATGAAGATGACCGCGGAGGTAATAAAGCCAGGCAATGCTGTACTCAACGTCGCTCACCATGCGCCGCATTCCCAGTTTCTCATAGACGCGTCCGGCCTGGCGATAAAGATCGAGCGCTCGATCGAATTCGTTGAGGCAGGTGTACTGATTGGCGCAGTTGAAATCGACGAACGCTAAGGCCAGCTCATCGTGATGAGCAGCGAAAATCTTCCGGGCTCGCTCGTAGGCCTCCAAAGCTTCATGATAGCGATCCAGGCGATGGTAGATCGAACCGACGTTGGCATCGAGTTGAGCGAGCAGGATGTCCTCTCCATGCTTCTGGAAAATTCGCCGGGCCTCGGCAGCGATGTCCAATGCTTTCTTATACTCGCCGAGATACATCAAGACGCCAATCTTCGCGCGTGAGGTCTTGGCAGCCTCTATCTCTAAACCGAGTTGAGTATAAGCCCTTTCCGCTCGATCATAGTATTTGACAGCATTGATGTGTTCTCCGGATATGTGTAATGCATGGGCATATGCATGGTCAGCGATGGCCTGGCAAAGAGGGTCCCCGGTCAGGGTGGCCGCTTCCTGAGCCGCATGAGCCAGGATCATGGCGCGAGAGATGTCTGCCTTCACCCAATAAGAGACTTTGTCTCTGAGCATCTGGATGACCGACGGGGTGAGGCGATCTCGTTCGGCGCGAAGCACCCGCCGGATCTCTTCCATTTCGGAGAGGCCGGCCAGGTGCTCG
>RFHM01000253.1 GCA_003696865.1 Acidobacteriota bacterium
TCGGCGAAGTTATGAAATGATCATGACACCATTCGAGACGGGAAAGGAGCGCCACCGCGCTTCTCCGATAACCGAGAGGCGCGCGCCAACTCACATCGGTTCGAGACGTCGATCGGCCTCGGTTCAGGGGTTCCGTAGAGGCGTTGGGAGCGCGGTCCGGCTGGGACTCATTGTCCTTCTGCTCTTCGGGCTCAGCCTTCCCACCCCAGCGCAGAGCAAGCGGCGGCAAAGACAAATTCGAGATCTCCTCAAGAGGAGCGATCTGGTCGTTCTCGCCGTCTCACGAGCCTATTATCCGATCATCAATCTCATCAAATATCAGCGGGAGCGAGAAGAGCGGGGAGCGGCAGCCATTCGGCGTCGGGCTCGATATACCTATGGAACGGTGTACCGGTTGACCATCAAGGAGGTCCTCTTCCAGAAGCCGTCAAAGAATCCCGATAAACCGCGGCGCACGTTCTATCCCGAGGACACGCTCCTGGTTTACGTCCCTGGACCGCCGGCGCATCCCCTGGAGATGGACAGGGCTACATTTCTGCCGGGGACGGAATATCTGGTCTTTCTGGAGCGCGCCAGGCTCAGCGCCGATCGCTTTCGCTTTGGCGTGAAACAGGATGTCAATGCGCCCATGCGAGATTGGGAACCGTTTCCTCATCCCGCCGAGACCTACTTCAAGGTCGTATCCGATCCATTGGCCGTGAAACCGATGGACGGTGTGTGGCGCAAATTGGCCGAGCATACGCGCACCGTCGCTCGGCAGTTCCTGGCGAAAAAAAAGAGGAAGCATTGATTCTCCCCGTCGAATTCCGTATCTTTTCATTTTATGCTGGAGCGTTCACCGAAGCCCGAATGGTTGAAAGTTCGATTCCCCGGAGGGTCGAACTACGTGCGATTGAAGCGGCTGGCCCGGGGATTGAGGCTGCACACGGTCTGCGAGAGCGCTCGCTGCCCGAATATCGGCGAATGTTGGGAAGCGGGAACGGCGACATTCATGATCCTGGGAAACACCTGTACCCGGCGGTGCGGGTTCTGCGCTGTGCCCAGTGGAAAACCCACCGAATACGATCGGGAAGAGCCTGAGCGCGTGGCCGAAGCCGTCGAGGCGCTGGACCTCCACTATGTGGTCATCACGTCGGTGGCCCGGGATGATCTCCCCGATGGGGGGGCTTCGATCTTCGCCGAAACTATTCGAGCGATTCGCCGTCGTCGTCCCGACTGCCGCGTGGAGGTTCTCATTCCGGACTTCCGTGGCTCCATCCGAGCGCTCCGCATCGTCATGGACGCTCGACCCGATGTGCTCAACCACAACATTGAGACGGTCGCGCGACTCCAGAAACTCGTGCGGCGCACGGCACGATATGAACGATCACTGCAAGTTCTGGCCAACGCCAAGCACCTTCGTCCTGACATCCCAACCAAGTCGGGCATCATGGTGGGATTGGGCGAGACCTGGGAGGAACTCGTCCAAACGATGCGCGATCTTCGCTTCGTGGACTGCGACTTCCTGACCATCGGACAGTATCTCCGACCCACTATGGCGCATCTGCCGGTGGTGCGCTATTACCATCCGAGCGAATTCCAGGAGCTGAAGCGTTTGGGCGAGGCTATGGGATTCCTGAACGTGGAAGCGGGACCACTGGTGCGAAGCTCCTACCACGCCGAGAAGCAGAATCTTCAAGGAGCGTCGATACGCCGGCTATGAGACTGTCGGTATCGATGCTGTCTCTGCCTCTGCGGTATGTATCGACGCCCGAGATGTGGATGAGGCGATCTCATGAAAGTCCGATACGGAGATAAGGAATATGAGTTCGATCGCCGAATGCCGGCGAGAAAATTGCTCGAAGAACTGAACATCTTGCCGGAAACGGTCGTCGTCGTCAAAAATGACGAGATCGTGACCGAAGACGAGATGTTGGACGTCGGCGATGAAATCGAATTAGTGCGCGTCATCTCGGGCGGAGCGGTGAGAAGCACGAAACCGGAAGAGAGGAACGGAGAGCGAGGCGCGGGGGAGTTGAAAATCTTTCACCGGACGGACCAATGATGAAGTGCCGCAAGTGCCGACAAAAAGCGATCATCTATATGCCCGAGCATCGGCTGGCTCTCTGTCAGCAATGCTACGCCCCTTGGTTTCTGGACCATACGGAGCGGGCGATCAAAAAATTCCACATGTTCACTCATCAAGATCGCGTTCTGGTCGCCGTCTCCGGGGGGAAGGATAGTCTGGCGCTTTGGCACGCGCTGACCGAGTTGGGTTATGAAGCCGATGGGCTCTATATTGATCTGGGAATCGATGGAGGCTTCGGGTATTCGGACAAGTCGAAGCAGGCCTGTATGAGGCTCGCCGAGCGACTTCACCGGACGCTCCATACGGTGAGCGTCGCCGAAGAAGTCGGGGCTTCTGTGCCGGAGATCAAAGAACTCACGCGCCGCGTCGCCTGTTCTGGTTGTGGACTGGTCAAGCGGTATTTCATGAACCGCATATCGCTGGACGCGGACTATGATGTCATTGCCACCGGTCATAATCTCGATGATGAAGCCGCTGTGCTCTTTGCCAATACGCTGCGATGGGACGAGGAGTATCTGGCTCGCCAGTATCCCGTCCTCCAGGAGCGCGACGGCTTGCGGAAGAAGGTCAAGCCATTCATCTACTTCACTGAAAAACAGACCACCGTCTACGCCCTCGTTAACCGCATCGAATACGTTCGCGAGGAATGCCCCTTTGCCGTAGGGGCGACGTCGCTCTATCACAAAGGCATCCTCAATGAGCTCGAGCATCATTCGCCGGGGACGAAGCGCCGATTCCTCGATGGCTTCTTCAAGATCAGAGAGCGATTCTCTTCACCCGAACGAGCGAAGCTCACGCCCTGTCAAAAATGCGGCCAACCGACGACAACTGAAATATGCGCATACTGCCGGCTGGTGGATCACATTCACCGTCGTCAGGCGGCCCACTCGGTAGCGTGAGATTTCGAAGCTTTGGGACTATCGATGATCTTCCTTCGAAAATCACCGCAGAGACGCAGAGAGCGCAGAGATCCTCCAGCAGGCTCTTTTCATCCCCTCGGTGTGGCTCAGGCACGCCGCGGACGACTCCCTCGGATATATTCCCCACGACGCGCCGAACGCTCCGGGGCATTCACCCTTCGGCGAGCGTTGGAAGGTGGAATGTGACGCGCGTTCCCCGTCCCGGCTCGCTATGCACGGCAATAGCTCCACCGTGCGCCTCCACAATCCACTTACAAATGGCCAATCCCAACCCGAATCCCGTCGCCTGCCCATCGGAGGCGCGTCGCCGTCGATAGAAGCGGTCGAAGATGTGCGGAAGATCCTCTGCAGGAATACCACATCCGGTATCCACGACTTCCACGATGGCCATCTCGTTCTGGCGCTTGATGCCTACTTGAATACGCCCACCCGCAGGCGTGTATTTCATCGCATTGTCCAGAAGATTCAACAGGAGTTCCTTCAATCGCCGGACGTCGCCGCGAACCGTGATGGATTCCCGATCGGCGCTCATCTCCAATTGGAGTCCCCGCTCCTCGGCCAAAGGGCGCACATAATCGACCATCTCTCGACAGAGAACGTTGAGATTCACCGGCGCTCGTTCTAACCGCAATTGACCGGTCTCGGACCGGGCGAGCAAGAGCAGATCATCCACCAACTTGTTCAATCGGAGCAACTCTTCCAGGCAGCGCTGGAGCACCAGTTTGTATTCTTCGACGGGACGGTCCCGCTGAAGAGCGACCTCGATCTCGTTGCGCAATACGGCCAGCGGTGTGCGGAGTTCATGAGAGGCATCCTCGGTGAATCGGCGTTCGCGCTCGAACGCCGTCTCCAGTCGAGCGATCATCTGATTGAACGTCTCAGCCAAACGGGCTAACTCGTCACGCGTATGAGGGACCGCGACACGCTCGTTGAGATTTTTGGCGCCGATGGCCCGGGCAGCTCGGACGAGTTCATCCACCGGTTTGAGGGCCTTATCGGCCAGCAATCGCCCGCCAAAGCTGGCCAGGAGCAGGATCACCGGAATGGAGAGAATGAGAAGCAACCACACTTCTCGCTGCGTGCGGTGGATATCTTCGATACCGTAACCGGCGCGAATGAAGTAATCGATATGACCGTGTTCATCCAGCACGCGCCAGGTAGCCACTCGAAGAGGTCGACCGTCCTCGGTTGTCTCATCCTCTATGATCGGCGTCGAACTCCGACGCACGCGCTCCAGCGTATCGATATTCACATCCAATCGATATTCTTCCGAGCGAATGGCCATATCGGTGACGTGGCCTTGTGGATCGATGAGTTCCACAAATTGCGGTTTGATCACCAGTCGACCGGTCGATTCCTCGGGGATCTCCTCGCCCCTCTGCGCCGCCCAGAGCTGCTTTTCCAATAAGACGACGTGCTCGCGCAGCGAGGCATCGATCAATCCCAGCAAGCTGGCCGAGAGATAGGCGTAGACGGCAATACCATATCCAATGAGGACGATGGCCAGGATGGCCAAATACCAGAGCGTGAGTTTCCCTCGAATGGAAAGCGTCATCTTCGCCTCACGGTATTGTATCTGACCGAGACAACAGGGCTCAAGCGAGTTCACGATGCCCCCAGCAATCGAAATACTCATCTCGACGCCCGACCGAAGATAATGTCTTCGTCCTTACGAGGCATACCGCAGAGAGAACTTTGGTGAAGCGACTTCCACCAGCAGTGTGAAAAGACCGAAACGCCTGGGGATGTCTCTCCGGATATCCGCGCGCTCGGTCAGGGAGACACCGAACCAGAGCGCCACCGCAAAAGCCAGCAGCCGCAACACCCCATACGTGAGAATGGCTATGTCACTGTACCAATTCCCCCACGATGAACGGGACGACCATACACCGCCATCAGGATGGCGTAGAAAGTGGTGGCTCCCCTTTACCCGTATCACCTCAAAGCCAGCCTTGCGCAACACGGCAATCAGTTCCCGACCTTTGAGCCGCAGCAGTTTCGTCATACTTCGACCCAGACGCGCTGAACCCCAATGAATCCCTGAGACGGAATTTCTTCACCTTGCACTTCCAAGCACAACTCAACGGCCTCTCGTATCCACTTCATCAGGGTGTCCAGCGATTTTGCTTGAGTATGGCAGCCGCGCAATGCCGGAACGCTGGCTACATAGTAGCCTTCGGCATCACGTTCGATGATAACATTGAAGACTCTTACCACTTGTCTTCACTCCCATTACTATTGTATGTCGCTTCGCAGGATGCGCCGAACGTGTGGCTCAGCGGAGCGAGTGTTCGCTGCAGCCGATGTTAGCCGCCGCTGTTACTCACAAACTCCTCCAGGGAAATCGCTTCTGCCGGGAACGCCCTCAATATCTGCTTATCTACCGTGACCAATCCAATCCCCAAGTCTCGCGCCAATGCCACAAACTCACAATCATATGCTGAACAACCACTTTCTTTCACTAATTGCAACACATCTAGCGAATTGACTTCGTACTCCAGCCCTTCCATAAGGCGGGTGGCTTCGTCCATAATCCGCACCGCATCTTCAAACGACAAGAACCCTTTCCGCATGTACTGTGCCAACACATTCCGCAGCTCACTCCTCCATAACACCGGCGCCACCCATTCTCCATCTTTCAACAGCGCTTGCTCCGCTTGCCCCGACCGTTCGCTACTCAAATACAAATAGCCGATGACATTGGTATCCACCACTATCATGGCCGCCCTTCCCGCTTCGCCACGTTGAACTCTTCGTCACTGATGGGGTACTGTGCCGTCTTGGCTCGCAGTCGCCGCGCTCGCACCAAATACACTTCCGGCGACATCTTGCGACTGCGGATGGCCCGTTCGATGCACAAAATCACTTCACTATTGAGACTCCGCCGATTGATTTCTGCATGGCGCTTCAATTGGGCATATAGGTCTTTGGGAATGTTCTTGATGGTCAATGTTGGCATCGCCTACCTCCATAATGGTTTCGTTTTACAACCATTATGAAAGGCTTTCCGGTACTTGTCAATTACTTTCTTTGCTTACTTACCCGGCGGCTAACGTATGGCTCAGCAGCAGCGGCGTGATTGCGAGACGACCACGGCGAACCCGTTATCCACCTTGCAACTCGCGCCCGCTCCCAGAGCGGCAAAGCCGATCACCCGCTGCGGCCGTGGTTAGGCGCAATCACTTCCACTCACATCCCGTTCTGTTCAAACCACTCCCGTAATGCTTCTTCAAGGGCTCGCAATGCTTCGTCCGCCGTTCCCACTTGGCCATCGCTCCCCCAGACCAGCCCACCAGGGTCAAGGGCACGCACCAGTGAATCACCGGTCTCATCCATGCCAATCTCTACCCACCCTTGCCCTTCAACCCAGCGGGTTATTGCGGGGTACGCTTGAGCGAAAATCATCTTCGCGCTACTCTCCTTCAACCCATTGTCATTCCCCAGGTTCAACAAAGTTGATGCCCGCGCCCAACCCAGTAATGCCAGTCCGCAATGGCCTCTTCCGTTTCTTCATCTACTCCAATTGGCTCAAGTTGTGCCAGTGGCACACCTAATCGCCGCTCTTGCCACCCGATTTCGACAAACATCTCGCGCATACAATCATCTTCGGGCAACATGCCCTTCACGATCACTTGTTCTCCCTTTCTCCACGGCGAAATTCGTCTCTCTTCAACTCAACGCGCTCTGAACGGAAAAGTGATTTTGCCATCCGAGTAATCATACCAGCCTCATGCCTGCTCTTCCGGCCCGTAAGCATCAACAA
>RFHM01000254.1 GCA_003696865.1 Acidobacteriota bacterium
GCAGTCCACCTCTCGGTCGTCATCCCTCAGCGCAGCTTCATCGGCGATGCTCATGCTCTGGGAATCATCGACCAGCAGGGCGACGAAGCTGCGCTGAGGGATGACGACCGAGAGGTGGACTGCCGGTCGAAGCAGGCAAAAAAGGAGCATCCACAGCAGTCCCGTCCGAAGCGCGATCAGTCCGAGCTTCGTTCTGGTGGGGAGGTGTGCCGCCGTCCTCGCATAGCCGAGCAGGGCGATGATCAACAGTCCCGCCAACAAGAACACCATCCATTCGGTGGAGAGCCCGGAGGCGAAGGTGATCTCACCTCGGCGGAAGACAATGGGTTGGTATTTGAATAGAAACTCGAACCATCTATCCATCATCAATGACTGCCTTCATCCCTCTCCCCGATCCCATAAGGTTCCCGGCTTGAGGTCCTCCTTCATTGTAGACGAAGCCCCAAACGAGGTAAACCGGAACGGGGTAAAAACTTGTAATGGCCTCCTCGGCCACCCAGCGCTCGCCCTCATCGGCTCTGATCGGACGAGGAATGTCATGAGAGCCGAGCATCTCTTTCCCGGCACCTCATGGCCACGCCGATGCCGGTGACGTTGCTTGCTGTCCGGCAGGGTTCCTGATACCATGTAGTCATGATGACGAAACACAGGATGCGCGCGCGACTCGGATATCTGTTGTTCGGGGCGATCGTGTTCATCGGGTTGATCATCCCGCCGCCTCGGGTGACGGGAACTTTGGACAATCCCACGCTCGTGCCGCAAGCCGGCCGCCGACCGGAGCGGCGTCCGCGCCCGAAAGGCGCAGCGGCCGAGCAAAGTGGAGAGAAGAAACCGGCCACTCAACAGAAGAAGCCACCGGTAGTCCAAGCGCCACCCGAACAGGCCATCCAACTGGAAGCCAAATTGGTGACCGTGCCCGTGGTCGTGTTCGATAAGAAGGGCAATCTGTTCACCAAGTTGAAGAAGGAGAACTTTGCCGTCTACGAGGATAACGTGCGGCAAGAGATCGTCACGTTCGCCGGCGAAGAAGCTCCGCTGACCATGGTCATGCTCATCGAGTACAGTCGCATCATCCAGTGGATTCGTTACGAGGTCATCAATCCGGCGGGCATCTTCATCACGCGCTTCATGAAGCCGGGCGATTATATTGCCATCGTGGCCTTCGATATTCGCCCCAAAGTGCTGGTCGATTTCACCAACAATCCCGGCGAATTGCTCAATGCGGTGAATATTCTCATTCGCAATCTGCCCGCGTTCAGCGAGGCCAATCTCTACGATGCGCTGAAGTTCGTCCTGGAAGGAGGGACGGTCGATGGAGAGGAATACGGCGGTCTGGCTCAGGTGAAGGGACGGACGTCGGTCTTGCTGATCGCCACCGGCATCGATACGTTCAGCCGGATCAATTATGACCAGGCGCGCAAAATTGTGGCCAATGCCGGCGTGCCCATTTACATCATCGGCGTGGGCGAACTGGCCTATATTCTGGCCGAACCCTATCTCTCCGGGCCCCAGCGACTGACCTTCCTGCAAGCCCAGAATGCGTTGCGCACCTTCGCCGAATCCTCCGGCGGTCGATTTTACAGCGTGCGATTTCAAGGAGCCTTGCCCTCGGTGCTGAATTCCATCTCCACGATGATGCGCTATCAATATGTGCTCGGGTACACTCCATCGACGCCGCGGAAAAAAGGGAAGAAGCACAAGATCACCGTCCTCGTCGATGTCAATGGCGATGGGAAGCCGGATAACAAACAATTAGAAGTGCAATATCGTCGATTCTACATCGAGCCCAAAGACGACGCCAAGTAGAGATTGAGGATGGAGTGGTGGCGAGTCATGAGATGAGCCGATCGAGAGATCACCGATGTCTCTTCGCGAGTGAGGGCGCAGTCCGCTAACTCGCCATCTCGTAGTCCCTGATCCTCTGCTCTCAAGAAGCAGAAAAAATTTTCCGGGGGTGTGTTGCTTTCCATTTATCACGTTGAAGAGGGGAGGAGTCGAACCGTGTCCGTCTCAGAATCCGCATTGAGCGTGCTGAGGGTCGGTGAGAGGAACGGATCGGTCCAAGTCGATGATCCTCTCTCCTCTCATCGGAGGTTCACGCTCGTCGCCAACCGGCCGATGGAGACGGTCGAGCGACCGCCCAACGTCGAGGGGATTGCTCATCCACCGGAGTCACCGGAGCGGATCTGGACGCAATCCCTCCAGGAGTATGCCGGTAAGATCCTGACGTTTCTCCGCTCGTGGGGCTTGGATGATGATCAGGTGATGGATCGGTTCGTGTACATTTGCGAGAAGCTCGCCGAAGACGATTTCCGCAGGTTCAAAATGCTCATGCGCGTGAGCCATGACGGTGCTTTGAACGCTTGGTTATGGGTGGTGGTCAAGCGTCTGTGCATCAATTACATCTGGTCGGCGGAGGGACGGCGGCGGTTGCCGCGGGCGATCGCACGCTTGTCCGCCTTCGATCGGCGCGTCTTCGAATTGTGCTTCTGGAAAGACTCGTCGCCGTCGGAGATTTACGAGGAACTCTGCTGCACGGGCGAGTTCGCCGTCGAATTCGATCGGGTGTTCGAGGCGCTGGGGCGCATCTTCTCATGTCTGAACCACAAGCGGCGCTGGTCGTTGCTGAGCGGTCTGGCCGGCCGGCGGCCCGTGCTCTCACTGGACCGAGTGAATGAAGAAACCGGCCGGCATCTCGACCCGGTGGACGCTCGACCAAACCCGGAAGAGGCGCTGCTGCGCAGGGAGAGGCAGAGGCGATTGCAGCGCGCGATGGTGAGGCTTTCGTCCCAGGAACGGTTGCTGATCGAACTTCGGTATGTTGAGGAGTTGAGCCTGAAGCAGATCGGCGAACAACTGCATATGGCCGAGCATCAGGTCAAACGCTCGCTTCGAGCCACATTAGACAAATTACGGAATGCCCTGGACGGCTGTTGTCCCTGATGCGGCATCGATCGAGGGGAGACGGGCCGTGAATCGCTGAGGGAGAGGCTCTGTCGGGGAGGCCCTTGGTGGCCTCCCGCCCTCTGGCTCTTTCGCATGGCGGAACCAGAGGCAAGGGCCCCGAGACGGACGCCCCGACAGTGGCCTCGTATGATACTCTGACTCCCCGTGTACATGGCCGGGCCGGTCTCGGACACAAATCCCACTGAATCCTGATTGCCCTGTGGGGTTGATGATAAGGGTTTCGCTCTTTCAGCCCGACGGCTGAGCCTCGGGCAATCGGGCTGGTCTGTTGTGGTTACTTCTGCTACAATGTGACTCCAATCGAAGGGAGATGATGATTGGATGCAAACCAAAGCTGGAATCCGAGAACTGAAAGCGCGGTTGAGCGCCTATCTGCGCCAGGTCAAGGAAGGCGCCACGGTGATCATCACCGAGCGCGGCAAGCCCATCGGGCGCATCGTACCCATCTTCCAATCCACCGAAGAACAACTCGAAGCCTTGAGCAAAGCCGGCCTCATTGCCTGGAATGGCCAAAGGCTACAACCCCTAGCACCCGTGGCCCAGGCCCGAGGTGATCGCACCGTAGCCGACCTGCTGTTGGAGGATCGAGAGTGATCCTTTACCTGGACACGAGCGCCTTGGTGAAGCGCTACATCGCCGAGCTGGGGACGCCCGAGGTCGCAGCCGTTATCAGCGATGCCGATGTGGTGGGGACGTCGATCATCAGTCGGGCGGAGACGGCGGCTGTGTTGGCAAAGGCGGTGCGGACGCGGACGCTGAGTCCGGACGAGGCGGCTTCAGCCTTGCAGGTCTTTCGCAGCGAGTGGCCGAATCTGGTGCGGGTGCAGGCGACGGAAGCCCTTGTTGCCCGCGCCGATGACTTGGCCTGGGAGCTGGGATTGCGCGGCTATGACGCCGTTCATCTGGCGTCGGCATTGCTGTGGCAGGACGCCATGGGTGAAGAGATCGCCTTTGCCACCTTTGACCGGCGACTGTGGGAAGCGGCCGGTCGGCGCGGTCTCATTCTGTTTCCGGACGATTTGCCGGCGATGCTCGCTCGCAGCAGCAAATGATGAACCCCGCCGTATCCAGCACCGTATCCGCCGGCGCCAGGCAGGCCCCGCAAAGGTCCGCCTGAGAGGGTGACTCGCGGCAGTTGAACCCAATCACGAGATACTGCACCTGGACTCACCAGCAGCCGAAGTCGTCACCCCACACCCAGCCACACCACGGGGAACTGATCGTAGTTTTGCAGGCGGCCTCTGCTGGCACACCGACGGGGGCATGGAGGTGGGCATCTACCCGAGCGGTGCATGACTTTATCCTGAGGCGATGGAACCTGTAGGGGAGGCCCTCCGCCTGCCTGCGCGCGTCCACAGCGAGAGGCGAGGAATAGCTGCCCATCTTCGCAGCGAAAGGCGGGATGAGCACAGATGGAAACTCCGTAGCTGGTCGGTGGGGAGGGGTCATGGTGTCGGCTAGTCACACCCGGCCCATAGCTCCTCCCGGGGAAGCCCCACCGCTTGCCGGTGGGTCGCTGTCCCACGGCAACACCATTGCCTGCTCGATAGCTCCCCCCGGGGAAGCCCCACCGCTTACCGGTGGGGAGGGCTCAAGCTGTCAGCTAGTCTAGGTGCCCATTTCCCCTCTCCAGGGAGGCCCCGCAGCTTGGCTGCGGGGAGGCCTCAGGTTGGAGCTAAGAAGGAATGAAAAGAGCCCATTGGAGTATCTTTGCGTTCTCTGCGCCTTTGCGGTGATTTTCGAGGGAACGTATGCCGTCGGCCCTCGCCTCGACGAGTTCCACGGCACCAAACTGAAATCGCCCACCATTGCACACCGGGTAAGACACGTGTACATGCTCACTGTTTTCGCTCGATTCCGGAGAAAAATGTCAATTTTTTTAAATTTTTTGTCCGAAGGCCAAAATTTGTCTGTTATAGAAGGGTGAGAGGGCTGATGGTGATGGAGTCAGTTCGGGGTTGGTCAGCGAATCCCTGGGCGTTCACTTGGCCTGAAGTGATGAACCCTTAGTTTGGCCCTTCCAGATATCGCGCAGAACGCGCTGTTGTTTGAGAATCAGTTTGATGGGGTTGGCCGATGGCAGTGGGCATGATTCGTCTCATCGGCATGGTTTGTAATCTGAACCCGGAGGTCCTGACCGGGAGGCCAACTGATCCCAGCCGGTCGTCGCACGGCGGTGAGATGTTGGGGCCCGGTTCGGCCAGTAGGGGAAAAGGAGGTGTAC
>RFHM01000003.1 GCA_003696865.1 Acidobacteriota bacterium
ATCGGCGAGCGGGAAATCGAAGATCCTGGAGTAGAAGTATAACTCGGCTTCCAGCGAGCGCTTGATGTTCTCAGCGCGGCGAAAGCCGTGCTGTTCACCCTCGAACGGCACGTAAGCCACCGGCACCCCTTTCTTGCGCAGCGCCTCGACCATCCGTTCGGCCTGATTCGGCGGCACGATCCGATCATCGAGTCCTTGAAAGAGGATGACCGGGCAGGACAGCCGCTCGGTGAAATGAATGGGCGAGCGGGCGCGATAGACGTCGCGGCGCTCCGGATAGGGGCCGACCAGTCGATCCAGATAATGCGATTCAAATTTATGCGTCTCTTTGGCCAGCGCCTCCAGATCGCTCACGCCATAATAACTGGCGCCGACCCGAAAGAGATCGTGGAAGGTGAGCGCACAGAGCGTCGTGTAACCGCCAGCGCTGCCACCTCGAATGCCCAATCGCTCAGCATCGACCCATCCGCGCTCGACCAGATAGCGCGCGCCATTCAAACAGTCATCGACATCGACGAGGCCCCACCGGCCATGGAGCCGTTCGCGATAGGCCCGACCATAACCGGTACTGCCGCCATAATTCACATCGAGGACGGCCAGCCCTCGGCTGGTCCAGTACTGGATCTCCAAGTTGAACGCCGTGGACGCGGCGCTGGTCGGTCCACCATGGGTCTTGACGAGCAGCGGTGGTCGCTCTTCCGGCGGTCCCACATAGTCGCGATTTCGCGGAGGATAGAAGAACCCATAGGCCGTCAAGCCCCGCTCCGTTGGGAAGGCAATTGGCTGGGGGATGGAAATGTAGCCCGGATCGATATCAATCCGACTGGCGCGCCGCAAGATCTCCAGTTGGCCCGCCTTCACGTCGAGTCGAACGATGGCGGCGGGTCGGGATGGTGAGCTGGCCGCGAATACGGCCCATCCTGGTCTCGCTCGAAGGCTCCAGATGTCGGTGTATGGCGTTTGGATGGGCTCCAGTTCACGGGTCACCGTGTCCAACATGGCCACTCGCCAGAGACCGCGCTCATTGTAGGCGCAGAGGATCTGTCGGTCCGAGACGAAACCGTATGTGGACATGCCGAAGACCCATTGTGGACGACCGAACTCGGCCTCCATTTCACACATCGGCTCCACCCGTCCATCGCGCCAGCGATAAAGATTCCACCATCCGGTGCGATCGGAAACGAAATACAGCGTCCCGTCCGGCGACCATTCCGGTTGGACGATCGATTCGTTGACGCCGCCGGCGATGCACTGACGGATGCCGAGCATGCCGTCCTCTCTCACCTCACCGACCCACAACTCGGTCCCATCCCAGGGCATGTTGGGATGATTCCAGGCCAGCCACGCCAATCGGCGACCATCCGGGCTGAGGCGCGGTGAGGAGTAAAAATCATGACCGGAGGCGAGCATCCGTTCCTCCCCATCCCCATCCAGATCGATGCTCACCAAGGCGTTCACTGGCTCGCGATCGCCCGCGGTGTGATCCTCGCGCACGCAGATCATTCGATTTCGCCGACGATCGATGACGCCATCAGCATACCGCATGCCCAGTTCGGAGCTGAGCGGCCGCGGTCGAGCATCGTCATTCTGACGATAGAGTCGTTGATCAGAGAAGTTGGAAAAAACGATCGCCCCATCGGCGACGGCGAAGGCACCACCACCATACTCGTGGACGCGCGTGCGAGCATTCATGTCGGGCGGCGTCACGTCGGTCGTCCTCCCATCCGGCGTTCGACGCACGATGACGCTCCGCCCGCCCTCGGCAGGCCGTACTTCAACCCAATAGATATCGTCGCCGTCCAGGAGAATCTGCTCCAGTCCGATCGTCTCGGAAACGATGAGATCCGTCGTGATGGGCGATGCCCAGGAACCATAAGGGGCCACGCGAGGTTGCGTCATAGCGATCGTCCTCCCGAGCGATTAGTTCTCTTCGTCCAACTCGATGTAGATACGTTTATTGATGCGCCCCTTGCTTCGATAATCGGCGATGCGCACACGACCCACCTCGCGGGTATTGGCCACATGTGTGCCCCCATCGGCCTGAAGATCGAGCCCCACGATATCCACAACGCGCACCTCGGTGATATCCTCGGGCAGCAAATTGACCTTGGTGCGAATGAGATCGGGGATCTGAAAGGCCTCGGCGCGAGGTAAGATCTTCACGCGCACCGGGCGGCCTCGCTCGATCTCGGCGTTGACTTTCCGCTCGATCTCGTCGATCAGTTCCCGTCGCAGGCCTTCGAATTCGAAATCGAGACGACCCCGAAGCGGCTCCATATGACTCCCGGTCACCAGCGCGCGATAATCGCGCCAGACCACGCCACAGACGACGTGGAGCGCCGTGTGCGTTCGCATCAATCGATACCGGCGCGGCCAGTCCAACCGTCCCATGACCATGGTCCCCACCGCCGGCAGTGGACCCTCGATCCCATGCCACACCTGCCGGCCTCGCCGTTTCACTTTGGTGACCGGGAGCGTGCGGTCGCCGACGACCAGGTGGCCGACATCGTGAGGCTGTCCGCCACCACCGGGATAAAAAGCCGTTCGATCCAGGCAGACGGCCCGCTCCGCTTCATCGAGATCGATCACCCGGGCGTTGAATGTCTTCACGTAACTGTCGGTGAGAAAGAGGAGTTCAGTCATTGCTCTGTCTCCTTTCTGCACCGTTGAGGATACCAGGTTCATCCCCGGCGCGTCGATTGCTGCAATTCATGTGACGGTCAACTTGAAAACATGGAGCTGGTTCTGGTAGATTTTAGGTTTGTCTGAAGCGAGTCTCG
>RFHM01000255.1 GCA_003696865.1 Acidobacteriota bacterium
CCGATGTGAGTTGGCGCGCGCCTCTCGGTTATCGGAGAAGCGCGGTGGCGCTCCTTTCCCGTCTCGAATGGTGTCATGATCATTTCATAACTTCGCCGAGTACGTCGAGGTGTCATAATACCGTTCGACGTCCACCAGTTTCAACTGGCCCACGGCTTCCTCAATATCCACCAGCGAGAGTCGACACGCCGGAGCGATGCCCGTGGCACTGACCATCTTCCCGAAAGCTCCATCTTTCACCGCCCGAACCGCCGCCGCGCCGTAGAATCGGCCCATGAGCCGATCGATGGCGCTCGGGGGGCCGCCGCGCTGAGCATGGCCGAGAATGACGGCTCGGGAGTCGTAGGGGGTGTTTTTTCGAATGCGTTCGGAGAGGACCGCTCCAATGCCTCCCAGGCGGGCGTGTCCGAAAGCGTCCCGTTGATCGTCGATGGTGACCAGTTCTTCATCCACGGCGGCGGCCCCTTCGGCCACGACGATGACGGCGTATCGGGGGTAGCGCCGGTCCCGCGCTCCCAGGCTCAGGCGGGCGTCCAGGAGTTCGTAGACTCGCTCATATTGGAATGGATATTCGGGAATGAGGACCATCATGGCCCCTCCCGCCGTGGCGCTCCACAGAGCCAAGTGACCAGCATGTCGGCCCATGACCTCGACGACTTGAACCCAGTGATGAGAGCCGGCCGGCGTTCGCACGCGTTCGATGATATCGACGCAGTTTCTCATCGCCGTATCGAACCCCAGAGTGTAGTCCGTACCGGAGAGATCATTATCGATCGTCTTCGGCACACCAACGATGGGCACGCCCTTCTTGAATAATTTCAGAGCGACACCCAATGTGTCTTCCCCCCCCATGGCAATGAGTGCATCAAGCCCCAGGCGATCGATGTTTCTGATGACCTCATCAGAGCGATCGATGGGCTCACCGCCTCCCGGCGGTGCCATGCGAAATGGATTCGTGCGCGAGGAACCGATATTGGTGCCGCCATCTCGATCCCATCGCCGGACCATGTGCGGTTCGAGGACGATCGTCTCCTCGCAATACCCATCCAGGAGTCCTTGCCAGCCATCATAAATGCCGACCACGGTGATGCCCAACTCGGCGGCTTTGTAAACGACAGCTTTCAGGGCCGGATTCAATCCCGGCGCATCTCCACCCCCGGTTAAGACGCCAATAGTGCGAATGGTCATCGTCTCTCCTTCCTCCCCGAGTGTTAATCAAGTATACCGCGTCAAGCCCGGGGAAGGGCAAGCCCATCCCGATCAGGGAGGCATGTCGATTGTGCGGGTGGGCCCTAGAACGAGATGTCAACAGAGCCCGACCCCTCATCATCGAGGAATGAGTCCACAGACGGTTTACTCTAACGAATTGATATTTGTCGAATTACGAGGTATGTATATTATTTTTAACTTGCCTCGTGCATCATAGTAAACCATATTCGTCTTCGTTGAATCTAACTTGACGTGACGCATGTTTTGGACCGAGAGAAAGGAGGACACATGAAGCGAATCATCGTCTCCGTTTTCATTGGGCTGATAGTGGTGATGGGAGAGTGGCCCGTTCGGGGCATTCAGTCATCGGCGATCCCAGTGCCGGAGCGTTCTCAGCAATATCGAGGATTACGATTTCACCCGCAGCGTATCCTGGTGAAATATCGCGGCGAATCGCGCGTGCGACGAGTATGGTTGAGGCGCGGCGAACGGGTGCCGGACAAGATAAGAGCGCTGGCCGGGGATCCGCGCGTGGAATTCGCCGAGCCGGATTTAATATTGACGGTGGCCAGGGCTCCGGACGATGGGCGAGTGGACGAATTATGGGGGATGGAAACGATTCGAGCCTTTGACGCCTGGGAGGTGACGACGGGGAGCGAAGATGTGGTCATCGCCGTCATCGATACGGGCGTCGATTACACTCACCCTGACCTGGCCGATAACATGTGGCGCAATTTGGGCGAAATTCCCAACAATGGGGAGGACGACGATGGCAACGGGTTCGTGGATGACTATTATGGCTGGAATGCCGAAGCCGATAATGGCGATCCCATGGACGATAACGATCATGGGACGCACGTGGCCGGCACGATTGGAGCGGTGGGCAATAATGGTCTCGGCGTCGTTGGCGTCAACTGGCGGGTGAGGATCATGGCATTGAAATTTCTCGGCGCCGATGGATCTGGCTTCCTCTCGGACGCCATCGAGGCCATCGACTATGCGATCCTGATGAAGGAACGAGGCGTCAATATCGTGGCCATCAATGCCAGTTGGGGAAGCACCGGCTTCTCTTTCTCGCTCCGGCAAGCCATCGATCGAGCCACGTCGGCGGGGATCTTGTTCGTCGCGGCGGCGGGCAACGATGGCGTCTCCACCCGATTCTATCCGGCAGCCTATCAGAGCGCGCTGGCGGTGGCAGCGTTGGACCGCGATGGTGAACATCTGGCCGATTTCTCCAATTTCGGCGATTGGGTCGAGGTCGCCGCTCCCGGGCGATCCATTCTGAGCACGATTCCCGGCAATCGGTATGCGCGATTCAGCGGCACGTCGATGGCAACGCCCCACGTGACGGGTCTGGCTGGCCTGGTCGCGTCGGTGGCGCATTTGTCGGTGACCGAACTGCGCCAGGTGATTCGCCAGGGTGTTCGCGTGGTGCCGACGCTCGATGGATTGGTGACGACCAGTGGAATCGTCGATGCGGCCGAGACCCTCAATCTCGTCGGCGCCGAGCCCCCCCCGGATGGTGAGCCACCCGTGGCCAACGATGACAGCGTCACGACGTCTGAAGACACTCCCGTGACGATTGACGTGACGGCCAATGATGTCGATGGAGATGGAACCATCGATCCTACGACGCTAGCCATTGTGAGCCAGCCCGAGCATGGACGCGCCGTCATACAGAGCGATGGAACGATCCGCTATACGCCGGCCACAGATTTCGATGGTACGGACCGGTTTCAGTACACCGTACAGGATGATGACGGGATGACCTCCAATGTCGCCGTCGTCACGGTCACCGTCACTGCGATCAACGATCCTCCAACGGCCCGCGACGATGAGGCGGCGACGGCGGAGAATGCCTCCGTGCTCATCGATGTGACGGCCAACGATGACGATGTCGATGGAGACATTGACCCGACGACGGTGACGCTGGTAAGTCCTCCGGAACATGGGAACGTCGATGTCAGGAGTGATGGGAAAGTGATGTACGTCCCGGCGACGAACTTCACCGGGACGGATCGGTTTCGATATGCCGTTCGAGATGATGAAGGGGCTCTGTCCAATGAAGCCACCGTCACCGTCACGGTCACCGAGAGCGATGACCCACCTCCCGGCGAGAATCATCCTCCCACGGTGACGATCTCGACGAGCGCGCGCGTCGTGGCGGCGGGATTTGAAGTCATGCTCGTAGCCCACGTCGCCGACCCCGACGGGGACGCTGTCAGGTATCAATGGTTCACCACGGCGGGCCAATTGCGCGACCAGGGAAATCGCGCGTTTCTCGATACGGCCGAGATCCGCTCCCTCTCTTCTCAGCCGATGAAAGTTGGGCTTGGCGTGCGCGTCGATGATGGACGAGGTGGGCGAGCGGAGGCTCTGACGGCCATCACCGTTATTCCTGCTGGTCCGCCCGCCAAGTTCAGCGTGAAGGTCGATCCTCCATCGGCGTCCATGCGACGGGGGCGGAGGAGATTCCGCATCCAGATCACCCGCCAGACCGATTACCGAGCCGGCGGTGTGAAACTCGAGCCCATGATCATGAACGGGGCCAACGAGATCTACGCCGTCATCTCCATGAGCCGCCGGAAAAAGTCCTCCGATGAGGCGGTGATGTATGTCACGCTGAGGACATCTCGACCGAGCGCATCAGAGTATCGACTCCGCGTTCGTGGCCTGGACGATGTGGGTGGTGAGGCGTTCTCCAACATCATCACCATCACCGTTCCCGGACCGTGAAGTTGAAGAGAAAGCGCTCCCTCCCCTGCCCTTGCCTCTGGCCGGGAAGCAGTGGCAAGTGGCGCGGTGTAGTGAGCCAGCCTTTCGGCCCGCCCCGTCACTTGCCGCCTGCTCTCCGTAGAGTATGTCGCCGCTGGAATGGCGCAGACGGGATGATGGGCGAGAGGTCGTCTCCGTCAGTCGGCGGGCACAGGGTAACCTCTGTTCGGACCGGGGAAGGGGTTCTCATGACCTGGTCTCTTCTACGGATGCGTGGCCGGCGAGCGCCGTTTGGAGGGCTTTGAGAGTGAGGGGTTTCTTGATGACGCACTCGACGCCGTATTCGCTCAACTGTTCGGCATCGAGCTGGACCGGCCAACCGGTGATGAGAATGATTCTGACCTGCGGCATGTGCGCCCGCACACGTTGGGCGAGTTCCAAGCCATTGATGCCGGGCATTCCCAGGTCCGTGATGATCAGGTCGAAGGCTTCTTCGGCACATCTGGTGAGCGCCTGATCGGCGCTCGTCGCCGAACAGGATGTATGGCCGAGCTGCGAGAGCATGCCGGTGATGGTCTGACAAACGCTGATCTCATCGTCCACGACCAGGATCTTCATGTTCTGATCCTTCGAGAAGGAGGGAGCGTATCACAGGTCGAACGGCACGCTCAACCGCTTTTAGCGTGTTTTCACTTGTGATCGAAAAATTCATTGCAGTATAATGCTGCTTCCTCCAAGCTCGAGGTGAACGAACGATCGAGGTCTGACATATGGAGATCATCAATCCGCCGACATGGACGCCACCCAAGGGCTATAACAATGGAGTGAAGACGACCGCCGGTCAATTGGTGTTCATCGCCGGGCAAGTCGCCTGGGATGAGCATGAGCGCATTGTGGGCGGGGATGATTTCGCCGCTCAGTTCGATCGCGCTTTGGCCAACGTCTTGACCGTGCTCGGAGAGGCGGGAGGCAAACCGAGCGATCTGGTCAAGCTGACCATCTTCGTCACCGATAAACAAGCTTACATTGAGGCCCGATCGAAGATTGGTCAGGCTTACCGCCAGCGCATGGGGAAGCATTATCCGGCGATGACGCTCGTCGAGGTCGAGGATTTGCTGGAGGAAGGTGCCCTCGTCGAGATTGAGGGAATCGCCGTCATTGAGTGAGTTTCGACCAATTGCTAAAAGGATCGGGGGCCCGTCGTGTGATATCACCCGAGGAGAGATGAGCCATGGCGTCATCTATCATACCTCAGCCTGAGCATTTCCTTTACCATGAGGAGAACGGAGTAGCGACGATCACCTTGAATCGGCCCGACACACTCAATTCGCTCACCTTCGAGGTCTACGCCGAGTTGCGCGACACGTTCCGAGCGCTGCAAACGCGCGATGCCGTCCGGGTGGTGGTCATCACCGGTAAGGGACGCGGCTTCTGTTCCGGCGGCGACGTTCACAGCATCATCGGTGAGCTCTTCAAACGCGATATGCGCGGCATATTGGAGTTCACGCGCATGACCGGCGCGCTGGTGAGAAACATTCGCGCCCTTCGAAAACCGGTCATCGCTTCGCTCAATGGAACGACGGCGGGAGCCGGAGCCGTCATCGCTTTGGCCTGCGATTTGCGCATCGCCTCGGAGAAGGCCAAAATCGCGTTCCTGTTCGTGAAAGTCGGGCTGAGCGGAGCCGACATGGGGGCCGTGTATCTCCTTCCTAAGGTCATTGGACTCAGCCGAGCGACAGAGCTGCTCTATACGGGCGATTTCATCACTGCTCAGCAGGCTTACCAGTACGGTCTTTACAATCGCGTCGTCAAACACGAGGATTTGGAAAGAGAGACACAAGCCTGGGCCGAAAAACTGGCTCAGGGTCCCGCCTTCTCCATTGGCATGACGAAGGAGATGCTCAATCGAGAGCTGCACATGGATCTGGATACGGCGCTGGAAGCCGAAGCTCAGGCCCAGGCTCTCTGTATGTTCAATCCTGACTTCCGGGAAGCTTACGAAGCATTTCTCGAGAAGCGGGAACCCCGATTCAATCAGCGATAGACCATGGAGTTGCTTCCTTTCTTCACCGAGAAACACCGGGAGTTGGAATCGACCGTTCGCCAATTCGCCGAGCGCGACGTCGCGCCCTGCGCCGTCGAAGACGAACATGAGGAAGCGCGCGCCCGAGAACTGATTCGACTCATGGCCTCAGCAGGCTTGCTGCGCTATGTCGTCCCGGAAGCTTATGGTGGGCTTTCGCCTCGTCTCGATGTTCGTTCGTTGTGTCTCATTCGGGATGGGCTGGCTTATGTTTCTGGATTGGCCGACACGATGTTCGCCATGCAGGGGTTGGGGAGTTATCCCATCACGCTGGCCGGGAGCGAGGCGTTGAAACGACGATATCTGCCGCCCGTGGCCCGCGGCGAGGCCATTGCCGCCTTCGCATTGACCGAACCGGAAGCGGGCTCGGATGTCTCGGCGATTCAAGCGACGGCCAACCGAATGGATGATCGCTATGAGCTCAACGGCATCAAGACGTTCATCTCCAATGCCGGGCTGGCCGATTTCTATGTCGTCTTCGCCAAGACCGATCCGGGTCAGGGGCATCGAGGTCTCTCGGCGTTCGTCGTCGAAGCATCCACTCCCGGTTTTGTGCTCGATGAGAAATTGGCGCTCATCGCGTCTCATCCCATCGGGCGGGTGAAGTTCGAGCGGTGTCACATTCCCCGCGACCATCTTCTCGGTGAGGAGGGAGAGGGGTTCAAAATCGCCATGCAGACGCTAGACGTATTTCGATCGACGGTGGCGGCGGCCGCCGTAGGCATGGCTCGGCGAGCTCTGGATGAGGCACTGGCCTATAGCCAGCGCCGCGTCCAATTCGGGCGGCCATTGGCCGAGTTTCAAGGCATTCAGTTCAAGTTGGCGGAGATGGCCACCGAATTAGAAGCGGCGCGACTGTTGGTGTATCGCGCTGCCTGGAAGAAAGACCGGGGGGCGGCGCGCGTGACGCGGGAATCGTCGATGGCCAAGTTTTACGCCACTGAGGCGGCCCAGCGCATCATTGATCAGGCCGTGCAAATTCACGGCGGCCAGGGAGTAGTGCGAGGATCGGTGGTTGAGCGTCTCTATCGGGAGATTCGCGCCTTGCGGATTTACGAGGGGACCTCGGAAATTCAGCGGATCGTCATCGCCAGAGAACTACTCAAGGGTTGTTGACATCCGAGATGCTCCGGGCGAACTTCTGGCCCGTCGCGGAGCATCGAGAGATGTTCCTCTACAAGAGGGTCGGAGGGCGACGTATGAGCGAACCATATCAGCCAGCATTGACTTATGGGGAGTATCTCAAGGTGCCCGAATTGTTGCGATTGCAGGTCTGTTTGTCGGATCCACCCCATCATGACGAGTTGCAATTCATCATCGTCCATCAGGTTTACGAGCTGTGGTTCAAACTCATGTTACACGAGATCGACGAGGTCATCCATCGGCTCCATCGCGACGATTTGAAGACGGCCGTTCGATTGATGCGACGCGTCGTTGAGATTCAAAAGGTCCTGCTTCAGCACATTGAGGTTCTGGAGACGATGCGTCCGCAGGATTTTCTGGAATTCCGGAACAACCTCAAACCAGCCAGTGGATTTCAATCCTGGCAGTTTCGCGAATTGGAATTCGTCTCTGGGCTGAAGGACGAAGCCTTCCTCGAGCATCATCGACATGATGCCGTGGCCTTCGAGCGCCTACAGAAACGGTGGCGGGAGCCGTCGCTTCGGGACGTCTTCTTCGACGTCTTGCGGCGTCACGGATTCCGGATTCCCGAGGGCCGTCATTTCGACGAGGGCGAGCGCCAACAGTGCCTGAGCGAGCTGCTGAAGATCCACGAAGCTCCCGATGAGCATGCTGACCTCTATCAGCTCTGCGAGGCGCTCATCGACTATGACGAACATTTTTGCCTCTGGCGCGACCGCCACGTTCGTATGGTCGAGCGGGTGATCGGCTACAAGCGAGGAACCGGTGGCAGTGAGGGTGTTCCCTACTTGAAACGCACGTTGGAGAGAAAATTCTTCCCCGAATTGTGGGCTGTGCGGACCCATCTCGGAGAGGGAGCGTATTGATGCGAGCTCGAGGGGAACACTCCGAGGGGCAGCGGCGTGGAGCGGTGAAGGGGACACAGGGAGCATCTTCAGCATGACCAAAGAGTAAACCATTCCATGACCGGAGGTGAAAGGATTATGGATGAGCTTTTAGAATGGCGGAAGGAATTTCCCATCCTGGAAAACACGGTCTATATGATCAGCCACAGCCTGGGCGCGATGCCGCGTCGGGTATATGATCGACTTCGTGAGTACGCCGATATCTGGGCGAGTCGGGGCATCCGCGCCTGGGAGGAAGGGTGGTGGGAGATGCCCGTGACGACGGGGAACCTGCTGGCCCGCATCATCGGCGCGCGTCCCGGCGAAGTGGTCATGCATCAGAATGTCTCTGTGGGCGTGGCGCTCGTCCTCTCCTGTTTCGACTTCACAGGTCGGCGCAACAAGATCGTGTATACCGATATGGAATTCCCCTCGGTCATGTACGTGTGTGAGGCATTCTCCGGCTATGGGGCGCGGAGCGAGGTGGTGGCCTCCGAGGACGGTCTCTCGGTGCCGATGGACAAGATCCTGGCCGCCATTGACGAGGAGACGCAAGTGGTGGTGATCTCGCACGTCTTCTTCAAGAGCGCGGCCATCGTGGACCCCAAGCCGATCGTGGAGCGGGCGCATGAAGTGGGGGCGAAGGTGCTCCTGGATGCCTATCAGTCGGTGGGGACCGTGCCG
Organism: Acidobacteriota bacterium; assembly: GCA_003696865.1. GTDB lineage: Bacteria > Acidobacteriota > Blastocatellia > HR10 > J050 > J050. The sequence continues at coordinate 8,719 of RFHM01000255.1, forward strand.
GTCGACGTCAAGGAACTGGACGTCGATTTCCTCGTCGGCGGTTCGGTCAAGTGGCTGTGTGGCGGACCAGGGGCCGGGTATCTCTATGTGCGCCCCGACCTCTGGTCGCAACTCGAACCGAAGGTGACCGGATGGATGGCCCACGCTCGACCATTCGCTTTTGAAGTGGGCCCGATCGAATATGCTCCCGACATCCGGCGCTTCCTCCATGGTTCGCCTCACATCCCCGCTTTCTATGCGGCACAAAGTGGTTACGAGATCATCGCCGAGATAGGAGTCGACAAGATTCGTCGGAAATCCATGCGGCAGACGAGCCGCCTCATCGAATTAGCCGAAGAACGAGGCTATCGGGTCAATGCACCGCGAGACCCCCACGCGCGTGGTGGTACGGTAGCCATCGACGTCCCTCATGCCCGGGCCGTGGCCGCAGAGTTGAATCGACGCGATGTATTGGTCGATTATCGCCCCGGCGCCGGTATTCGGCTCGCTCCTCATTTTTACACCAAGGACGAGGAACTCGAACTGGCCATCCGCGAGATCGGGGCGATCTTGGAGACGAAGGCTTACGAGCGGCACCTCGCCACTGGGGGATCATGAACTCCATGGGCCGTGGGGGAGGGGATGCACCGAGGAGTGTTTTTTCACCGGTCGCGGAATTCGCCTCTTTCGGGTCGTATGCACCGTGTACGGGACGCGACAGGGGGCTGCCGCCGGGAGCGAGTTCCTCCATCTCTCGAGCCAAGCCATCGTCGCTCCTGCCCGGCGGTGGCGCGTTTTGGGGAGGCCAGTTTGTCGATCCGAATTCACCAGAATTGGTGGGGAGGAATGCCGGTTGACGGTTGATCGCCTCAGAATTGGTGAGTGAGGGACAAAGAAAGGGATGGGCGTTCCCATCCCTCGCCAACCACGCGAACGCCGGCCATGGCGTTCAGGCATTCATCGAGGCCAGGAATTGAGCATTATTCTTCGTCTTGCTGAGTTTATCCAGCATGAGTGGCATGGCCTCGACGTGTGAGAGCGTCGCCAGAACGCGGCGCAAAACGATGACGCGCCTCAGCACATCGGGCTCCAGGAGCAACTCTTCCTTTCGCGTCCCCGACTTGAGGATATTGATCGCCGGGAAGATGCGTTTATCCACCAGTTCCCGGTCGAGGTGGATCTCCAAGTTTCCCGTTCCTTTGAATTCCTCGAAGATCACGTCGTCCATCCGTGATCCCGTATCGATGAGGGCCGTGGCCAGGATCGTCAGACTGCCCGAGTCCTCCAGGTTGCGCGCCGCGCCGAAGAAACGTTTCGGTTGCTGCAAGGCCGTCGACTCCACGCCGCCCGAGAGGGTCTTGCCCGAACGCTCGGAGATGGTGTTATGAGCTCGGGCCAGACGGGTGAGCGAGTCGAGTAAGATCACCACGTCGTGCCCGTACTCGACGAGCCGCTTGGCTTTCTCCAGGACCATAGCCGCGACGTGGACGTGTCGTTCGGCCGGTTCGTCGAACGTCGAGCTGATCACTTCGCCCTTGACGCGGCGCTCCCAATCGGTGACCTCCTCGGGGCGTTCGTCAATCAACAGGACGAACAGTTTCACCTCGGGATGATTGACGGTGATGGAGGTGGCAATCGATTGCAGGAGCATCGTCTTCCCCGTCCGGGGAGGCGCCACGACGAGGCCACGCTGCCCCTTACCGATGGGCATCAGCAAATCGATGACCCGCCCGGTCAGGTTCTTCTGCGTCGTCTCCAGACGGAACTGCTCTTCCGGATAGAGCGGAATGAGATCCTCAAAGGGCATGATCTCCAATCGCCTATCCGGCGGCTCGTAATTGACGGCTTTGATCTTGACCAGGGCAAAGTACTCCTCACCATCCCGGGGTGGTCGACATTCCCCGGCCACGATATCACCGGTGCGAAGCTTGAACCGGCGAATTTGCGATGGCGCGACGTAGATGTCCTCAGGACTGGGAAGATAAGAGTTGTCCGGGGCCAGTAGGAACCCATGACCTTGAGGGACGATTTCCAACACGCCCTCGATGGGAATGATCGGTTCGCCTCGCGGTCCAAAGGTCATGGCCACTGGTTCCGACTCGCTGCGTTTGGCTGGGTACGTTGTTTCAATCATAGGTTTAACTCACAAATGACTTGAGCTTACCACTGACCTCGGGATGTCGAAGCTTGGCCAGGGC
>RFHM01000256.1 GCA_003696865.1 Acidobacteriota bacterium
AGCGCCCGAGGCGATGCGGGCGTTATTGGCCTATGAGTATCCGGGGAATGTGCGGGAGTTGAAGCACATCATCGAGCAGGCGGTGACCATGGCCGAGGGGCCGTTGATCACCCTGGACCTCCTCCCCCCTCAACTCCGCGAGGCGAAGAGCACAACGATCGCCTCGGAACTGCCGACCGAGGCGAGCTCGACGAGCGCGGGGAGCAACCGAGGACGGTTGAAAGCGCTCGATGACCGCGAACGCGAACTCATCCTGGAAGCCATCGAGCGAAACGACGGGAATCTGGAGCGGGCGGCCAAGGAGTTGGGGATCAGTCGCGTCACCCTCTGGCGACGGATGAAGAAATACGGCATTCGCGGCACATACACCGTGCGATATGGCTGACTCGGGTCCGAGCCAGATTGTTTCACCTCTGCGACATCTCGCTCATCAGCCATTTCACCGTTGAGATCATGGGGATGGGCTCTCCTTTTGGACGTGCTTCCCGTTCGCTGAGAAACTTCTTCTCCATCAACGAGTTCAGCTTATCATCGAGGGAAGTCACCGCTTCGGTATGAGAATTGCAACAATCCTCGACGTAAAGTGGATGGGAATGTGATGCCATGACAGTATATATGAGGAGGACATGACTGATGAGCACAGGACTAAGGGAGAGATTGCGCTCTGAGTGGAATCGATTGCCCGTCTCCGATCACCTCAAGGAGCAGAACCAGAACGGTCATCAGCGATTACAGGAGATCAAGGCGCAACTACACCGCAATCTGGTGGGACGGCTCGATCTGGCTCAGTTGAGTAATATCGAGCCAGCCCTGCTGGAGAAGCAGATCACGCGCATCGCCGAAGAGATGATCATCTCCCAGAATATCCCGTTGAGCATGGCCGAGCGGGAGCGCGTAGTGCGAGAAGTCCGAGACGAGCTTTTTGGATTGGGACCACTGGAGCCTCTCCTGCACGACCCCACCATCTCTGATATCCTGGTCAATGGGTACAATCAAGTCTACGTCGAGCGGAATGGGAAGCTCGAGCGTGTGGATGTTCGCTTTCAGAATGACGAACACCTGCTTCAAATTATCGATCGTATTGTATCGCGCGTGGGCCGTCGCATTGATGAATCATCGCCCATGGTCGATGCCCGGTTACCGGACGGCTCGCGCGTCAACGCCATCATCCCACCTCTGGCCATCGATGGTCCGGCGCTCTCCATCCGGCGATTTGGTACGATCAAAATCGATATGCACGAACTCATCCGGAGGGGCACGCTCACCGAAGATATGGCCTACGTCCTGGAAGGGTGCGTCAAAGCGCGGCTGAACATCATCATTTCCGGTGGCACCGGCGCCGGGAAGACGACGCTCCTCAATGTTCTCTCCTCCTTCATTCCGTCTGATGAGCGCATCATCACCATTGAAGATTCGGCAGAACTCCAACTCCAGCAACCGCACGTCGTTCGACTGGAAACCCGTCCTCCCAACATCGAAGGGAAGGGGGAAGTGACCCAGCGCGATCTGGTCCGCAACGCTCTGCGCATGCGACCGGATCGCATCGTCATCGGAGAGGTGCGCGGCGAAGAAGCCATCGACATGTTGCAGGCCATGAACACCGGGCACGATGGGTCGCTGACCACCATCCACGCCAACTCGCCTCGCGATGCTCTCTCTCGTCTGGAGACGATGATCTCGATGGCCGGATTGAACCTCACCGATAAGGCGATGCGCCAGCAGATCGCTTCGGCCGTCAATCTCATCATTCAGGCCACGCGCCTCGAAGATGGATCGCGAAAGGTCACCAGTATCACCGAGATCACCGGCATGGAAGGAGAGGTTGTCGCCATGCAGGATATCTTCACATTCGAGCGCGTCGGCGTGGACAGCGAGGGCCGGGTCCTCGGACGCCATCGGGCGACGGGCATCCGACCACGATTTGCCGATCGCTTACGCCGCTATGGATACGAGCTGCCCAGCTCGTTATTTAGTGACATCTGAATCGCTTCGACGTCCCCCACAGGAGGAGGCCTCGCCTCCTCCTCGTCGTCATTATCCGAATCGGCATCCCTTCATTTCTCATCCTTGGGTGATGAACGCTGTGGCGGTCGAGTGGACGTTCATCTCCACCGGAGCTCATCCAGTTGAGATGAGCAACTCGCCCGAGGCGAGAACTTCGAGCACTTCATGAAACCAGCCCCATCCTCGCTCGCCAGCCACACCGAGGGGATGAAAAGAGCGCGTCGGTCGCCGGTCATCTTTGGAGACGTCCATGGCTTGGCCAGCCACACCGAGGGGATGAACATCAAGCCACGGATTTCACCGATGATCACAGAAAGAAAAAATCATCTGTGTCCATCTGTGGAATCTGTGGCCATTTTCGAAGGAGCCTGTTGGAAGATCTTGGCGTTCTTTGCGCCTCGGCGGCGATTTTCGAAGGAGTCGTCCATGGCCGGGCCACATCGCGGGGATGAAAACTAGATCACGGATTTCACCGATGATCACAGAAGAAGAAAGGAATCTGTGTCCATCTGTGGAATCTGTGGCCATTTTCGAAGGAGCCTGTTGGAAGATCTTGGCGTTCTTTGCGCCTTTGCGGTGGATTTTCGCAGGAGAGGACCGACCGCCTGGATGTTCCTCACTCGTCTCGGCGACCGGGCGGCGGTTGGTCGGGAGCGGGGGCGAGCGTCTTCCGTACCGGTTTGAGACCGTCTTCGGCGGCCGGTGCCTCCGGCTCGGATGGCCGTTGTATGAGTTGCTTGTATCGGGCCAGCGTCTCTTCGATCGAACTCCGAGAGGGCTGAGGTGACGGCTCTCGTTCGATGCTCTGGGCGATCCTCTCTGCCGCCTGTTGAGATCGTCTCGCTACCTTCTCTCGCATCTCCTCCAGGATGGTCGCGATGTCCTCATGTGAGAACCCTACCGAGAGGCGTGCCAATTCCTCCTTGATCTTGGCTAACCGCTCTTTCGCCAGGAGGAGATAATCCCGGTCTCGCGTCGGCGCGATTGAGGGTGGGGCGTCCGATGGAGTCGGTGGGACGGAGGATGAGGGGACCCGATGCTCCATGCGTGATTCGGGCGCGAGGGCCGCGGGCCGCTCCGGTTCATGGGCGATCTCGATCATAACATCATCTGGTCCGAGACAAACAAAAAAGCGCTTCCCGCCGGGTTCGGCCACGGTTTCCTGGAGCAGAGGAATACCAAGCCGTTGCGCCCGTTCGGCGAGTTCGTCCACTTCCCATGGCGAGTTGACCAGGAGTTGAATATAGAAGGGTGAGGGTACTGACGACGTCCTTGGCTCCGCTTTCATGAGCGTCAGGCGAAGATCACCCTGCCCCACCATGACGCGCTGAATCCCTTCCTCGACCACCTGGAAGCCGAGAAATTCGGTGAAGAAGGCGGCCGTTCGCTTCACATCTCTCACCGGCAGGGCGACGTGGATGCTCTTGAATCGGGCCATAGTCAAGGTTCATCGTAACACGCCGACGCGCGTTTTGGCCACCGAGAGAGCACGCCGTGCGTGCCGTGCCTTTGAACCCACGCCAGATAAAATGGTTGACAAAAATATGCGAATTCGCTATTGTTTGGTACCGGAGAGCGACCGTTCCAGATTACTATTGTTAACAGACTCTCGCCACGGGGTTACAAAGTAATCGGGGGCGGTTGCTCTCACGGTTGTGCTGAGGTTCTTTTCCTCTAACACCTCGTGAGGGGTCGGTGAGAGAAGGGGCAGGACGAAAGAAAACACGCTCGTTCGCTTCGGGACATGAGTGCCGTTCATTGGGAGAGCCCCGTCATCGGTTCAACCATTTGACCATTCCAGGATCGCCGTCTTCCGACATATGTCTTGCTCGTGGAATGGATCTCCATCGGATATTTTGCCGGATAGAAGTCGGTCATCGCCGAGGGGCGCGCCGGCCAATGGTCGGCGTCCCGACTGTCCAGGAGGAGGTCATATGACGATCTATCACGTTTTGGATCTGGCAGAGCGGATTCTCGCCGCCGATGAGGACGTTATCGTTCCGGTGAGGAAACTCTGGCTGAGGCTTCAACGAGAGAGCCCCGTTCCGGTTCCCCCGTTCGAAGAATTCGTGAAACTATTGCGCGCCGATAGGCGGTTCGAGTTCGTGCTCGAGGGGCAGGACGAGCATCGAGAGAAGCTCTACGAGGGGCATACGCCCGCACAGATTGCTGCCGAGGAGTGCATCATGGAAGAATTGGGGTTCTTTCGGGGGCCGCGAGTGAAGCTGGTCCGCGTCAATCTCACCCGCGACCTGTTGCGGTTGATTCTCGTGCGTCATCTGGAGAACCTCACCGATGCGCTGAGAGGGGCTTGGGAGTTGCGACCACGCGTAGACGTTCCAGAAGAACAGTTGGCCGAGCTATGGGAGAAAGCGATGTCATTGAAAGAGGCCATTGATCGCCAACTCGGCAGGGCTGACCGGAAGGAAAGCGATCCCTTACCCCGCATGTGAGCGCCTTATCTGGGAGGGAGCCCAGGCGGTGTACCGGATCGAGCTTGGCCATGTCCGGCCGCATCAGGGATGATCCGCCGGTAACCCCGATCGGGCGGTGGCCGAAAGCGGGGGTTCTCCCATCGCTTCCGCCATGATGCGATTGTTGAAAAAGTGGATCGCTCCTTCGAAGATGTGGCGCAAGATGGCATCCTGCGCCACACCTTCCAACACGCGTTCTCTCCTTCGTCATCTTGACAGAAGACGCCCGGTGTGTCATTAAAATTGACGGTAGATCATCGACGCGGGGAGGAGTTATGGCCATCGTCTTTCCGGAAACCTTCAATATGGCAACATACTTTCTCGATCACAACATCGCCGCTGGTCGTGCCGATAAGGTCTGTCTCTATTACCGCGATGAGATGTACACTTATCGGGATATCGTTCGAGCTTCCAATCGGGTGGGCAACGCCCTGCGCGCGTTAGGGGTGGAGATGGAAGACCGCGTGCTCATGGTGCTCCCCGATTGCCCGGAATTCGTGGCCAGTTGGTTCGGCATCGCCAAGATTGGCGCCGTCATCACCATGGTCAACACGATCCTGCCGCCAAGCGATTACGAATATTACCTCAATTACACGCGAGCCAAGGTCGCCATCGTCCATGAGTCGGCCATTGAGCGGGTTCATGCCGTAGCCGATCGGAGTAAGTATTTGAAGGAGATCCTCGTCGTGGGCGAAGGCCCGGGCTCATATCCTTCGTATGATCGGCTCATCGACCAGATGTCCGACGAATTAGAGGTGGCCGAGACATCGCGGGACGATGTGGCCATCTGGCTGTTCACGTCCGGGAGCACTGGCTTCCCCAAGGCGGCGGTCCATTTGCACCACGATCTCCCCTATAACACCGAGTGCTATGCCAAGCAGGTCCTGCGCATTCAGGAGAGCGACCTCACCATGGCCGTGCCCAAGCTGTTCTTCGGATATGCTACCGGGACCAATCTCCTCTTCCCCTTTGCCGTGGGAGGGGCGACGGCCATCTTCCCGGAGCGTTCCACGCCCGAACGCTTGTTCGATATGATCGAGAAATATCGACCGACGGTTCTCACCTCGGTGCCCACGATGATCAATGCCATGGTGCAAGCACCGGACGCTTCGCGGCGCGATGTGAGTTCGTTGCGCGTTTGTATCTCGGCCGGCGAGGCGCTCCCCGTCGAGTTGTATCATCGCTGGAAGGAGATGTTCGGCGTCGAAATCCTCGACGGTATTGGCTCAGCGGAAACATTCCACATCTACATTTCCAATCGCCTCGATGATGTCAAGCCGGGCAGTCTGGGGAAGGTCGTTCCCGGATACCAGGCGAAGATCGTGGATCCCGAAGGTCGACAGGTGCCGCCGGGCCAGATCGGCACGTTGTGGATTAAAGGCGATAGCGCGGCCATTGGCTACTGGCAGGCGCACGAGAAGTCGAAACAGGTATTTCACGGCGACTGGGTGAATACGGGAGATCAATTTCGTCAAGACGAGGAGGGCTATTTCTATTATTGTGGACGCGCCGATGATATGCTCAAAGTGGGCGGGATCTGGGTCTCTCCGGTGGAGATCGAAAACTGCCTGCTCCAACATGAGGCGGTGAAAGAGTGTGCCGTCGTGGGCTATCGAGATGAGCAGGGATTGGTGAAGCCCAAAGCCTTCGTCGTCCTCAAAGAGGCCGTCGTCGCCTCTCACGCCTTGGAACAGGAGCTGAAAGAATTCGTCAAAACCACCATCGCGCCGTATAAATATCCGCGCCGCATCGAGTTCATCGACCAGTTGCCCAAAAACGAGCGCGGAAAAGTCGATCGCAAGAAATTGAAGGAGATGGCCTGAACGTGCGGCGATGACTGATTCCCTTCAGGCCGGCCATCTCCGATCCCAGAATCATGTCTCATCGCCGGGAGAGAACGCATGAACGACGATTTTCATTTCCACGACAAGACCTGGTGCGAGATCGAAGATGCGGTGAAGGAAGGAGCCGTCATCATCCTTCCCGTTGGCTCGACGGAAGCGCACGGTCCTCATCTCCCC
>RFHM01000257.1 GCA_003696865.1 Acidobacteriota bacterium
GCAGAGGAGGCGCTTCGCCACATGCACCAGCGCGCGGCGGTGGATCTGGTGATCACCGACCTTTACATGCCAGGAATCGACGGCTGGCGGTTCTGCCGGTTACTCCGCTCTCCAGAGTACGCGGCATTCAACACCACTCCTATTCTGGTCGTTTCGGCTACCTATTCGGGCGAGGATGCCGAACGCATCACCGCCGATCTGGGCGCCAATGCGTTCCTCTCCATCCCCTATGATCCTCCTGTGCTCCTGGCTCGCGTGCGCGCTTTGTTGGAGAAACGCTCGCCTCCCCCGACCATCCGCACGTTGATCGTAGAGGATGATGAGGCCTTGGCCAGACTCCTTCGACAGGCCTTCCAGAGGCACGGATATGTGACTTCCGTAGCCACCACTGGCGCGGAGGCTCGTCGTCTCTATCGAGAACATAAGCCGGAAATCGCCGTTGTGGATTACTATCTGCCGGACATGACTGGTGATCGGTTGCTCAAGGAGTTCAAGCAACCCGGATCGTCCACTGTAGTCATCATGATCACCGGCGATCAAAATCCGGAGCGAGCCGTGCAATTGATGCAGGATGGGGCCGATGACTTCGTCAGGAAACCGTTCGATCCCGCTTACTTGATCGGCATTTGCCAGCGCGCCCGTCGTCAACGCGCACTGCTCCGCGTCGAGGAACTCCTGGAGGAGCGCACCCACCAACTCCAGGAGAGCGAACGCCTCTTTCGAACGTTGGCCGAAACGATCTCTGCCGGCGTGTATATCTACCGCGGCGATCGGTATATTTACGCCAACTCGGCGGCCGAAGCGATCACCGGATATACCCGGGATGAACTTCTGAAAATGAAAGTATGGGATCCCATTCACCCGGATTCCCGTCAACTCATCAAGCAACGCACCGAGGCGCGACAGCGCGGCGATCCCGTCCCTTCCCGGTACGAATTGAAGCTGCTGACCAAAACGGGCGAAGAACGATGGGTCGATGTCACGGCCAGCATCATCCGATTTCAAGATAAACCGGCCGTGCTCGTCACTGCCTTTGATATCACCGAGCGGAAGAAAATGGAGGCCGAACTTCTCAAAGCGCAAAAGCTGGAATCGTTGGGATTGCTGGCCGGGGGCATCGCCCACGACTTCAATAATTTCTTGATGGCCATCCTGGGAAATATTTCGCTCGCCCGCCTGGAAGCCGATTCGCCCGAGAACCTCTCCGAGAGGCTCATGGCCGCCGAGCGCGCCTGTCTGCGAGCCAAGGATCTCACCCAACAACTTCTCACCTTCTCTAAAGGAGGCACGCCCATTCGCAAGCTCACGTCCATCGCCGAACTGATCAAAGAGTCCGCCGAATTCGTCCTGCGCGGATCGAACGTCCGATGTCAGTTCTCTATCGCCGATGATCTCTGGCCGGTGGAAATTGACATCGGCCAGATGAGCCAGGTCATTCAGAACCTGATCATCAATGCCGATCAGGCTTCGCCGAATGGTGGGACGATCACCATCCGCGCCCAGAATGTCACTCTGGATGAAGGCGACGTCCCCCCGCTGAAGGCGGGACGATACGTGAAAATCGCCATCGAGGATCACGGCATAGGCATCCCTCGAGAACACCTATCCAAAATTTTCGATCCTTATTTCACGACCAAGCAGAAAGGCAGCGGTTTGGGCCTTTCCATCGTCTACTCCATCGTCAAGAAACATGATGGTCACATTACCGTCCGCTCGGAACTGGGTCGCGGGACGACGTTCACCATTTATCTGCCCGCCTCGGGAGAGGCGCCAACCCGAGAGACTCCAGAAACCGCGCGTACCGAAGACACTTCTTCCTCACGCGGCGGGCGTATCCTGGTCATGGACGATGAGGAGATCATCCGCGATGTCACTCGTCATATCCTGGAACGACTGGGATACGACGTGGCACTCGCCCGGGATGGAGAAGAAGCCATTCAAATGTATCGAGATGCTCAACGGCGCGGTCGTCCATTCGATGCCGTGATCATGGATCTCACCGTGCCCGGCGGTATGGGCGGAAAGGAAGCCATCCGACGACTACGGACCATTGACCCGCAGGTGAAAGCCATCGTGGCCAGCGGTTATTCCAATGACCCCATCATGGCCAATTATCGAGCCTACGGGTTCGATGGCGTCGTCGCCAAGCCATATCGCATCGAGGAATTGAGACGAGTACTGCATCAGGTTTTAACGTCCACCGAGACGGCCAACGATGTTCCTCCGTCCGGGATTCTCCAATGGCCTGACGCCCCGCCGGAGAATCGCGAACCGAAGCTCTCTTCATAGATTTGTAAGGTCGCTGTGCCAATCCCCTGCGCGGACGACGAGTATGAATGGACGGTTCTATCGCGCACTGATGCATGGCCTGAGGATCCTGGTCCTGGGAGCGGCCATCGCCTGCACGTTGGAACCGGCGTCCACATCGAGTTCACACCGCGGGACGCCGGCCGACGAGGGAGCGATGGGCGAAGCCATCGCCCTCTCTCCACTGCCGGTGGGCACCCATCGTCTTCGTATCCTCTCTTCCCAGGTGTTAGAACTGTTTCTCATCACGACCCGACGGCCCGCCGAGCAGCTGGCGCACTGGGACTTTGTCCGGGAAGGATTCACCGCCCGCCTCCCTTCGACGAGCGAATTCGTCGTGACGGCAAACGGTCGACGCCTCGATGTGACCGCTGTGGGCTTCAAACGTCGGGTGCTCTATGCACCGCTAGCGGTGCCCGATGTTCGCACCGGCAATTGGCTCTATCTGAAGCTGGCCGAGGCCATCCCGGAAGAGGCTACCGTCGTCGTCGACAATCCGAGTGGGGCGC
>RFHM01000258.1 GCA_003696865.1 Acidobacteriota bacterium
CACCGAGGCCCCCGAGAGTCGGTTGCTGCGATGGGGACTCAAAGTGGAATCGTTGACCGACCAACTGAGGGCATTCTTTGGCGTTCCCGGGACGGGTGGTGTGCTCGTCACCGAAGTCACCATGACTCGTCCCGCCGGACAGGTGGGACTCCGCGCCGGGGACGTCATCGTCGCCGTGAACGATGAGCCGGTCGTCAGTGGGCGCGATCTGGTGGAGCGGCTCCACCGATCCTCTCGATCTTCGGGGAAAATCGCTCTCACTATCTATCGTCGTCGGCGACCTCTGGTCATTTCCGTCGAGCCCTCGCGACTCTTCTGATGCCGACGCACCATCCATCTTCGGGTCGTCGAGTCGGGAGCGCCATGCGCGCTTCTTTCATTGGAGTTCTCTTGGTGTTCGTCTCAGTAGGGCTCTCCACCTTCGCTTCGTTTCCAGCAAAGGAAATATCTCCCGGGATCGGTTCGGAGACCGACCGGTTGATCCGCGTCAATGTGAGTGTCTGGGATACGGATGGTCGGCCGGTGAAGGACCTGGCGGCGTCAGATTTTCGCGTTTTCCAGGACGGGACGCCCTTGGCGATTCGGCGGTTCATGGGACCCACAACGCCTCTCCGGGTCATGATTCTGGTGGATACCAGTGGCAGCATGCGGCGAGCGTTTGCCCGCCTTCAGGCCGCTCTGTTGGATTTCGTTTCCTCCTTCGCCCGGTACGATGAGATCGCCCTGGTGTCGTTCACCCGAGATCCATTCGTGGAGACCGATTTTTCGATCGACGTGGATCGCCTCCGGCGGGCCATCAGCAAGCTTCAGCTCACCCGGGAACGAATTGAAGTAACCTGGCTCTTCGATGCCCTTCCTTTGGCGTTGGATGAATTGCAGAACTCGGGCGAGCGCGTGCGCACGGCGCTCGTTCTCGTCACCGACGGTCTGGATCGAGGCAGCCATCGCGTGACCAAGAGGCAACTACTCCAGATGGCCAGCCGGCGTCTGGTGAGCATCTACGTCGTTCAGGCATACGAACGGAAGAACGGCTTCCTGGAAGCCCTCTCCGGCGTCACCGGAGCCCGGGTGTATCGACCCGATAAGAACCTGGAGAGGCACTTGGAGCAACTCGCCCGACACTTGAGCGCCCACTACTTTTTGGGCCTCGCCCCTCCCCAGCATCAACCCAAAGCCAAGCGACACTCCATCAGCGTGACGGTAGATCGGCCCGATGTCACCGTGGTGGCTCCCACCGAGTATCACACACCCTGATCTTCCCTGGCCGGAGCCCATGGCAGGTCAGAGAGTGAGGCGTCGTCCGGCTCTCACTCGGTGGCGCTCCAGCGCCAACTCGATGAGTCGGTCGATGAGTTCGGGGTAGCGAATGCCGCTCACTTCCCAGAGCTTCGGGTACATACTGATGCTGGTGAATCCGGGGATGGTGTTGATCTCATTGACCAACAGACGCCCGGTTCGGCGCTCGATGAAGAAATCCACGCGGGCCATGCCCGATCCTTCGATGGCCTGAAACGCTCGAATCGCCCATCGTTGGAGCTTGGCGGTGAGGCGGGCGGGGAGCTTGGCCGGGATGATGAGCTGAGCGGCGTCGCTGATATACTTGTCGGTGTAGTCGTAAAACTCGGCGCCGGGGATGATCTCGCCGGGAAGGCTGGCGATGGGGTCATCGTTGCCCAGGACGCTGACTTCGATTTCGCGCCCATCGATGGCTTCTTCGATGAGGATCTTGTCATCGAATTGAGCGGCCAGCTCAATGGCGTCTTTCAAGCCGTTCCCATCCTTGACCTTGGTAATGCCCACCGAGGAGCCGAGATTCGCCGGCTTGACGAATACGGGGAACCCCATCTTTCGGCGAATGCGTCCCATGATGGCCGCCGGGCGCTTTCGCCAGACGCTCCTCTCGATGACCAGGTAGTCGACCACCGACAAGCCGGCCTGGCGAAACAATCGCTTCATCATATCCTTGTCCATGCCCGCGGCCGACGCCAGGACGCCGCAACCAACGTAAGGAATGTCGGCCAGTTCCAGTAATCCTTGGATGGTGCCATCCTCACCATAAGGGCCATGGAGCACGGGGAAGACGACGTCGAGCGGCATCCGCTTGATGAGGCGCATGCTGGAGTCGAAGGCCAGCAGTCCGCCCGATTGGGCATCGCCGGGAAGGATGATCTCCGTCACTCGGCGATCGGTCATCCAGCGCGGCAGAGAGGGGAGCGTCCCTTCAGGGAGCAAGCGCCGCGCTTCGCTCGGCGGAAGCCAATGTCCGTTCTTGTCAATGGCGATGGGGATGATCTCATACTTGCGCCGATCCATGGCCCGAATGATCGATCCCGCGGAGATGAGCGAGACCTCATGTTCGCCGGATCGACCGCCAAAAATGACTGCCACGCGAAGTTTTGGAGCCAACGTCGTCCTCCTCGCTCACCGAGTGATCGGATGTTCACAAGATGCGTTGACCGAAGGCCGAGAGAATGAGTTCCACGGCCAACGCGCCGGTCTGATTTCGCATGTCCAGAATGGGGTTGACTTCCACGACTTCCATGGCGATGAGCCTGTGACTGTCGGCGATCATTTCCATCGCCAGGTGCGCCTCGCGGTACGTCGCTCCGCCGACGACCGGCGTGCCCACGCCCGGGGCATAGGTGGGGTCGATGAAATCCATATCCAAGCTCACCAACAGTCCGGCCGTTCCCCTCGTGGCCACGGCGATGGCCTCTTCCATGACCGCCCGGATGCCGCGCTCGTCGATATCGCGCATGGTGAACACCCGGAGCCCGCTGGATCGGACGTTCTCTCTCTCCAGATCATCAATGCTCCGGACGCCGATGAGCGCACAGACGTGGGGGTCTAGTTTTGGGGCGAATCCCTTCAGATGAGTGAGTTCCCGAGGACCCATGCCCAACGAGGCGGCATAGGGCATGCCATGAATGTTCCCCGAGGGCGTCGTCTCCGGCGTATTCATATCGGCGTGAGCGTCGAACCAGATGACGCCCACGTTCTGGCCGCGTTGTCGGTAAAACGACGCCGCGCCGGCGATGGTGCCCACGGAGATCGATTGGTCGCCTCCGAGCACCAGCGGGATGGCTCCTTCGTCGAAGATGGCTTCCACGTGATCGGCCAATCGCTGGTTGGCCTGGGTGACTTCGGGGAGGTATTTGGCCCGGGGATGGGTCATGGAGAGGACTTCGGGGATGGGGACGGGAACATCTCCCCGGTCGATGACCTCGTACCCCAGTTGCACCAGCCGCTTCTGGAGATCGGCCATGCGGATGGCCGACGGACCCATATCCACGCCTCGGCGATCGGCGCCGAGATCCATGGGAACGCCGATGATGCGAATGTGCTCTTTGCTCGCTGTCGTGTTCATGGCTTGATGGCCTTGATCAGGGAGAAGATCCAGGAGTGCACCGTCCACGGTCTTTGGAGCCCTCGGATGACGACGGGTTGGAATCCGGCATCGACGAGCATCTCGGCCAGCTCATCGACCGAATAAAACTCGGCCGCCGCTTCAGCCTGGTCCTTTCTCACGTATTGATGATAAAAGGCGCGCCAGGCGAGCCGCCACTCATTGAGTCGGGTGTGGGGAATGGTGGACTCGGCGATGAGCAAGCGTCCGCCGGATGACAGCACGCGATGGGCTTCGGCGATGAAGGCGCGGCCATCGAGCAGCCGGAACGATGAGCTGCAGGTCAGCACGTCGAATGTCTGGTCGGGGAAGGGAAGCTCTTCAATGGCCGCGATGCGCCAGTCGATCGACTCCTCGAGACCGGCGGCGCGCGCCTGTTCATAGGCCTCACCGAGGATCTCTCCAATGGGACAGAGGCACGTGACTTGACCGGGATGAACGCGAGCGACCATTTGAAGGGCCAACGTGGCATCTGACGAAGCGATATCCAGGACGCGATCGCCCGGTCGGAGATCGGCTTCGGCCAGAATCCGCTCGATGACCGTGACCAGATCCAATCCCGTCCGCCGTCGAAACCGTCGAGCGAACGCCCGATCGGGACGCACGTCCTCGATGGCGGGATGGAGCGATGAAGATGGATTCGTTTCCACCATCGCGTTGAGCGGACCGCTCACCTCTCGGACCATGCCCGGCAGAGGTGATCGAAGGCCTGTTCGGCCGAATCGACGATGATGACGTGTGGCAAGTCCCGCCCATCGACGGCCAGGTGGCGGGCCCACGCTTGGACGACTTGCCGCCAAGGCGCCCCAATGAGCAGGAAGGGCGTCGGCGATGGGAACCACCGGAGGACCAACAGATTCCACATGAACGCCACTTCGGTGATCGTCCCGATCCCCCCGCGAAGTCCCACGAAGCCATCGGCCAGCTCGGCCATCGTCTTCAGGCGCGTGAACAGATCGGGGACGCGAATCTCCCGGGTCAAGTAC
>RFHM01000259.1 GCA_003696865.1 Acidobacteriota bacterium
CCTCGCAACCATAATCCCATGCGCGGAGAGATCATGAAAGCGAACGTCGGCTCCTGGCCATCGGGGCCGGGCGTCGCCGGCACGCGCGACCAGGCGATTTGATCGGCGCTGTCGGTCAGCGGATTGAGTCGCGTGGAGTAGTAGGACACGATGCCCACGGCGCCGCGCTCCCAGACGGCTTCGCGCATGACGGCGGTCGGCGGTCCATAAGCGAGCACGATTTTCCCTTTCACGTCCTTGCCCTGGTAATCGCTGTCGCGGTCGCCGGCGCCCACGTCGATCAATTCCGCCCGCACGTCCGCCGGTCGAGAATAATCGGCGAGCGAGACGGCCACCTCCATGTTGTCGGCCAGTTTGATCTCTTCGGGCTCAACCATCCACAATTGCGAATGTTTGGGCGTCCAGCTCGGCGAGTCGCTCTTCTGACGGATGAGATGAATGCCCTCCAGTCCATATTCTTTCGCCTTCTGCAAGATGAATTCGGCCGCTCGATGAAATCCTCTCGATCCTCCCGGACGATGAAATCGCGTCAGGATGGCGAGATTATCTTTGGCGATATCGCCGGAGAGTTCGTTGTCCAGCATGGTGAACGTGCGATCATCGACGAACGGGGACTGTTGAGCCGGGACGATCCTCGCCAAACTGAACGAAGCCAGTAATGAGATTAAGACGTACGAGACCCGTTTCCTCATAGCATCCTCCGTGAAGTGGATTCCGAACCAGGCATCTTTAGCAGATTTGGCGCGGGAAGGCAAGCTTCCCCGGATACGCTCGCTGGACGGCGCGTGCTCCCGAGGGGCGCGACGCTGTGGCTCGGGACTCGCGCTCTGAAATGCCCACCTCCCTCAACGGCGGTACCTTGACAGGGACCGTTCGCCGGCCTATAAATGCCCGAATGAGGAGGTTCGCGTGTTCGAGCGGTTGATCCATACGTTGAGCATCATGACCATCGCCATATGGTTCCTCGCCCTTTCGCCGACGGGATTATCGCCATCCGACGTCGTGTGGCGACAGACCGGCGGGCCGGAAGGAGGGAGAGTGAACGCGCTGATGGTCGGGGTGGACGGGACGATCTTCGCCGGGACGGCTCGCGCGGGCGTGTTTCGTTCGACCGATGGGGGCCGAAGCTGGGCGCCGGTCAATGTGGGCCTGGCCAATCTTTCCGCTCGCGCGTTTCTCATCGGCGCGTCCGGCGACCTCTTGGTCGGCACGGATGAGGGACTGTTCCGCTCGGCCACCCGGGGCGAGCGTTGGATTCCCTCCGGACTGCGCACCGAGATCGTCACGGCGCTCGCCATGAGCGCGACGGGGACTATCCTGGCCGGCACGTTCACAAGCGGCGTGCATCGTTCCACCGACGAGGGGTGGACGTGGGAGCCGACGGGCGCTGGATTGCCCAGTCGCGTGCTGGCGCTCGCCGTCGATGCGGCGGGCCGCATTTTTGCCGGAACCTCCTTCGGCGGCGGCATCTACCGCTCGACCGACGATGGGCGAAGCTGGGAGTGTATCAATGCGGGGATGCCCAACGCCATCGTCTACGCGCTGGCCGTTGGCCAATCGGGCGAACTCTTTGCCGGGACTGACGGGGGGATCTATCGTTCCGCCGACCATGGGGAGAGTTGGACGCCCCTCAACCGAGGATTACCCAAGACGGCCGTGCGCGCGCTGCTGGTCACCGCCGAAGGGGAAATATGGGCTGGCACGGATGAGGGCGTGTTTCGCTCTACCGATCGTGGTCAAACGTGGGCGTTTCATGGACTGATCGGCGAGCGCGTTTTCTCGCTGACCGTCGACGCGATGGGAGGCGTGCTGGCGGGAACCAGTGGTGGCGTGTTCGGTTCGTCCGCTGATGGGATCGATTGGGAACGTCTCAATGCCGGATTGATCGCCACCTGGGTCACGGCTCTCGCCGTGGATGCTTCCGGAGACATCTATGCGGGCACCGATGGGGGCGTGTTTCGCTCTCTGGATGGGGGGTGGACCTGGGAGTGGCGCTCGACCGGATTGCTCGATCGGCGAATTCGCGCTCTCGCGTTGAGCCCGACCGGCGTTCTTTTCGCGGCGACGGAGAGAGGAGGAATCTTCCGTTCTACCGATCGAGGGGACACCTGGGAGGCGGTCAACGTCGGATTGACCGCGCTCCGCGTCTCGACGCTCGCAGTAAGCGAGCATGGGGTCATCTTCGCCGGGACGCACGGTGGGGGGATATTTCGCTCGACGGATGGGGGCGATTCCTGGACGCCGATCAATGAGGGTCTCGCCAATCCCTATATTCGGGCCTTGGTCATCGATACCTCGGGCATTCTGCTCGCCGGAACCGACGAGGGCGTGTTTCGCTCCACCGACGGGGGAGACACCTGGAGGCCTTCGGGGCTCGCCCACCGGCGCATCCTCTCGTTCGTGGCTCGGCGTCGAGGCGATGTCTTCGCCGGGACATTCCGTGCCGGCGTGTTTCGTTCCACCGATGGTGGGCGGACGTGGGCGTCATCGGGTCTGAATGACGTATCGCACGGCGATATTCGGGCCCTGGCGGTGAACGCCTCGGAACATCTGTTTGCTGGAACCCAGGGTGACGGCGTGTTTCGCTCGATTGGGGATGGTCGCACCTGGCAACCGATCAACGAGGGCCTCGATAATCCGTTCGTCTTCTCTCTGACCGTCGACGTTGGAGGGCACCTGTTGGCGGGAACGCAAGGAGGAGGCGTGTTTCGCAGCATCGCGTCTACGGAGGCGCAACTGAGAATGCATCCGTGATATCGGCGAAGGCGGGGGGAAGCCGAGCAGGGGATTGGCCGCTTTCCGCCCGTTCGATGCCTCCGTGGGTGGCAACAGCACATCGGTGGTCTGCTACTTGGGACATCTCGTCTCGTTCGTGATGAGCGCAACCCCGAATAGACATACGCCTTCTGATCCCGTGTGCCCGCAAACAGTGTGACGAGATGTGTCGATAGCTTGTCGATCGGAAGTCTCTGGTGAGGTATCTCTTCGAATTGAACAGCATTTGGATTCGGCGTGCGCAGGCCTCTGGCGAGGCTCATGTGACGAACTCTTTCAGCCGTTGCGCATTCTGGATGGCGTAGCCTTCAAAGTCATTATTGAAGTAAACGAACACGTCTCGTTTCTGCCGTTTCCAGCGGCGAATCTTGCCCGCCCACTCGCAAAGCGCTTCATCGCTATACGAGGAGGCATACAACGGACCGGGTCCGTGAAATCGAAGATAGACGAAGGGGGCGGTGACGAATTCGGCCGTGGGATAGCGTCCGCCGGAATCGGCGATGCACCAGGCAATATCATACTGTTGCAACACCTCGGTGGCGTCATCGCTCAACCAGGATTTATGGCGAGCCTCGAGCGCGTATCGCCGCTGACGAGATCGACGGCGCAGTTGCTTGAAAAACGCCGCGACGCGCTCGGCGTCGAACGCCAGGCTCGGCGGGAGCTGAACGAGGACCACGCCGAGTTTCTCGCCGAAGCTCCGGGCGATGGCATCGAAGCGCTCCAGCGATTCCTCGACGTTCTCCAACCGTTGGTAGTGAGTAATGGCTCGATGCATCTTGACGGCGAAGAGGAAATCCTCGGGCGTGTGCTCGATCCACTGAGCGATGGTGCTCGCCCGAGGCTCTCGATAGAACGTCGCATTGACCTCCACGGTGTCGAAGTGTCGGGCGAAATAGGGCAGCCACTCCGAAGGCTTCAGCTTTTCCGGATAAAACCGCCGACGCCAGTGGGCGTAATGCCAACCGGATGTGCCGATGCGCACCTCAGCCATGGAGGATGCTCCCTCAAGGAATTTTGGCCAGTTCGTCCAGGATGCGTTCGGGCCGCACGCGAATCCGCCAATTATTGGTCAGGCTCCGCCAGCTTATGACGCCATGGCGATCGATGATGAACGTCGCCGGGCGCGCGATGTCTTGACCGTCAATGCCCGCTCCTCGGTGCCGAACTCCATAAGCATCGATGACGGTCAATTTCGTATCGGAGAGCAGATCATAGGCCAATCCCAGATCGGCGGCCAGTTTGCGATTGATGGTGACCGGGTCCACGCTGATGGCCAGAACCTCAGCGTCGGCGCGACGGATCTCATCGAGATGCGACTGCAAACCTTGCAGTTCCGAGAGACAGAACGGTCACCAGAAACCGCGATAGAAGACGAGAACGACTTTCTTGCCTCGATAATCGCGCAACCGCACGGGGTGCCCCCGTTGATTGGTCAGCGCGAAATCCGGCGCCGGCGTCATCACCTGCGGCGCGTCAGGCGAGGCGGGAAGTTGGTAAGAGAAGTAGAAGATGTAAGCGTTGAAAAAGACGGTGATGATCAATGAGAGAACGAATCCGAACGCGCCCGAAATCCGACCCCGGTAGATGAGAGGATGTTTGATCGTTCGCCGGAATCCGATGGTCGATAAGGCGAAGCCGAGAAGCACCAGCGGGAGGTTGATCCAGGGAAAATCCCGGAGTTCGGGGAATCGAGCAAAATACATGAAGTAGCTCAGCGCCCCACCTATTGAAAAAATGAGTCCCAGCCAGACGGCTGGATTGGGACGAGGGCGCGGTTTCTTCATCGAGGTCGGCGGCATGACGTGGCTCATCACAACGTTCCCCTCTGATTCATCCGAGGCCCATATGGTATCAATTTTGCTTCCGAAAAGCTATCCGCGCCATGCATGGGGCGTGCCGGCCGAATGACGGGAGCCTCGAAGAGGCGCCCATGAGAGCCCGAGGTACGCGCCCCCGGAGATCAGCTTCCCATTTCCATGATCCCCGAACGGGCGACCTCAAGGGAAACTCACCCGGAGGAGAAAGCTCTCTCGAAGAATTCGGCCAGGCGGAGATAGAGCGTCTTTTGATTCTGAGGGCGACGGATGCCATGTCCTTCGTCTTCGAAGGTGAGAAGCTCATACGCGATGCCCGCCTGCTCTAAAGCCGTTTGTACGGCACGCACGTTCTCCGGAGTGACATTGGGATCTTGCAGGCCTTGAACGATGAGCAATTTTCCTTTGATCTGATGAACGAAATGGAGTGGCGATCGCTCTCGATATCGCTCCGGCACCTGTTCGGGAGAGCCGCCCATCATTTCTTCGCTATATGGACGCAGATCTGGACGGGTGGTCTCATAATCAACTACCAGATCGGTCATCCCGCAGATGGGCGCGGCCGCCGCCACCAGTTCCGGAGGATAGTGCGTGATGGCGCACCAGGACGAATAGCCACCATACGACGTTCCCGTCACCCCCACCTTACCGGGCTCGGCGATGCCCGCCGCGATGAGGGCTTCGATGCCCGTTCGAATATCCTCTTGCTCGCGGCCGCCCCAGCCGTCTTCCTTGATGGCCTCCTGGAAAGACAGACCGAAGCCGGTGCTTCCACGATAGTTGGGGTCGAGCACGTGAAAGCCTTGGGAGACGAAAAATTGAATCTGTGGATTGAGATGATCCTGACTGTGCGCCGTGGGACCACCGTGGATGTAAACGATGGTCCCTTTGGCCGGGCCGCGCGTTCGATAGAGCCATCCTTGAATGGGCAATCCGTCGACCGACGTCCAGCGGAAATCTTCTGCCGGCGCCAAATCCTCGGGTCGGAGCGGCGTGCGTTCCCACACTCTGGTGAGACTGGTGAACGATTCGGGATTCACCTCGTCGAGCGAGAACCGGACCAGATCGGTCGGTTGACGGGCGCTGGCGTATTGTCCAATCCACTCCCCATCGCTCGCCGGAGCCAGAGGGGTGAGGTTGCCGGGGATCGACGGCAGACGGCGTTCCTCGCCAGTCTCCGGATCGAGCAACGAGGCCCGGACGCGCGCTTGGTCGATCTCGATGATCACCGCATGACGACTGCGATGGGGGACGAACGCATCTTCGATATTGCGCGTCGGATCATCGACTAACCAGCGGATCGTCTCGCTTTTCATCTCCCAGACGCCCACCCGGCGATAATCGTCCATCTCGGCGAGAAAGAGAATACGTTGGCCGTCGGGAAACCAGGAGGCGAACACTTTGGTCGCGGGGCCGAAATTGAGGATCTCGCGATCCTCTCGTCCGTCGATATCGACCAACCAGATTTGCTGTCCGGCGGGATGGCGATCGCGCCGAGGATAGAGGACGTGCGTTCCGGTATAGTTCAGGTGAGGCCAGCAGAACGCCGCTTTCTCGGGACGCGCTAAGACGCGGCGCTCGCCCGTTTCCAGATCGTGGCGGTAAATCCAGGTCGGTTCGATCGGCAAACCGCTGGCGACGTCCAGATTCGCCCCGTACACCAGCCAGCGGCCATTGGGATGGAGTTGGCCACCGCGCAGAAAGTAATCGGGATCGGGTTCGGTGAGCGGAATCATCGTGCCCGGCCGGGAGAGATTCACGCGGAACAGTTGCGCTCGTTCATTTCCATGACGGTCTTGTTCGACCAGCACAGCCTGACTGTCGGGCGTCCAGGAGACGAGCAACGTATCCTCGGGCGTCTCCGTGAGTCGAATCGGAGGCATTGATCCATCGGTAGGCGCCACATAGATATCGGCTGCTGGCCCGACGCCGAACCAGCTCCACGCCACCCATCTCCCGTCGGGAGAGACTTCCGGGCCGATGAGGCGAGGCAGCGAGAGGAGCGCGTCCAGAAACTGCTCGGCATTCATGAGCGCAATGTTACTGAACGCCCCACCGAGGGTCAAGAACGACCCGTGCGCCAACCGGAGGGGGGAACCCGAGGCGCACGCTCCGGCTCCCATCGCCTTCGCTTGACGAGGACGCAACCGCGATGGCAGACTCCCATGGACATGACTGGTCGATCCGGTGGGACGCGGAAGCGAGACGGGTTCATCGTTCTCCTGGTGGCCGCCGCCGTAACGGTGGGATTGTGGTTCGTCCCCTATGCCGATGTCATCGTGTATCCGTTTCGCCTCTTCGTCACGCTCATCCACGAGACGGCGCATGCCGTGGGGGCATTGGTGACAGGGGGTCGCGTCGATCACATCGAAATCGCTCCCGATGGGAGTGGCATGACATACACCCGTGGCGGATGGACGATTCTCATCGCCAGCGCCGGATACGTCGGCGCCATCCTTTACGGGGGATTGATGCTGCTTCTTTGTCGGCAGGCTCGCTATGCCAGGCTGGCATTGGCCGGGACGCTGGCCCTCATCACCTTGGTCACGGTGTTGTTCGTTCGACCTCTTTTCGGCTTCGGTTTCTTGGCTGGCGCGCTGACCGCCGTGGCGTTGGCTGCCGCGCTCCACTTTCTCACCCGGCGGTTGATCCACTTCCTGGTCGGCTTTCTGGCCGTGGAAAGCTGTTTGAACGCTCTGTTTGATGTCAAGACGGTGTTCCTGCTGTCGGCTGAAACCGACGTTCCCACCGACGCCATGACGCTGGAGCGGATCACCCATATACCGGCGATCGTGTGGGCGCTGGGGTGGGTGATCCTGTCGCTGGCCATCCTGGCCCTGGCGCTGCGCAGCTTCCGCACCGTCTTCCGATGAGTCTGAGCCGGACAATTGCCCCGCCGGGCGGTTTGAGCTACTTTATTCCCTTATGGGATTGGAGAAGTATTCGCGACAGATCCTGTTCGAACCCATCGGACAACGAGGGCAAGAGAGATTGCTCCAGAGCCGCGTCGCCATCATCGGCTGTGGGGCTCTGGGAGCCGTCCAGGCGGAAGCGCTGGCCCGCGCCGGCGTTGGATTCTTGCGATTGGCCGATCGCGATTTCGTCGAAGAGAGCAACCTTCAGCGGCAGATCATGTTCGAGGAGCGCGATGCCCGGGAACGCCTGCCCAAAGCCATCGCCTGCCAGCGGCGCATACGCCGCATCAATTCCGATATTGGTGTGGAGGCGCTGGCCGCCGATGTCAATCCCACGAACATCGAAGAGATCATCGGCGACGTCGATCTCGTGCTCGATGGGACGGATAACTTTGAGACGCGCTATCTCATCAACGATGCCTGCGTCAAGCATGGAAAACCGTGGATCTATGGCGCCGCCGTCGGCTCCTATGGACTGAGCATGACGATCATCCCGCATGAGACGCCGTGCTTTCGCTGTGTCCTGGAGCAGTTGCCTCCGCCGGGCTCATCGCCAACCTGCGACACGGTGGGCGTCATTCTGCCCATCGTCTTCATGATCGCTTCCATTCAGGTTGTGGAAGCCCTCAAGCTCCTCACCGGCCAGCGGGATCAACTCCATCGGTCGATCATCCAGATCGATGTCTGGAACGCCACCTACCACCGCATCAAATTGGGAGCATTGCTGGAGAAATCCGATTGTCCCACTTGTCGGCATGGCCGATATGAATTCCTGGACGCTCGCATTCGTCATCTGGCATCTGGGCTCTGCGGGCGAAACGCTGTTTACATTTCGCAGAGCAAGCGGGTGAAGATCGATTTGCCCTCACTGGCTGAGCGACTTCGATCTGTCGGCGCGGTCAAACTCACCGAACACTTGCTCAGTCTCCATATCAACGGCTACGAGATCACGTTGTTCGCCGATGGCCACTGCATCGTGAAAGGCACCACCGATGTGGATCTGGCGCGCAAGCTGTATGCTCAATACATCGGAGCGTAGTGGCGCGCTCTGAGCGACCCCACCAGGTGAGACCTCAAAACGCCTTCATCGCCCGGAAAATGTCCGGATGCTCCAGAAGAGCAATGCGCCGGCCGGGGAGGGGGGACGCCGAACGGGCGCCGTGAGAGGCCCGTGACGACGAAGAGGAGGAGCCCTCCATCATCGCGAGTCCTGATGGGACGACATCGTCGATGAGGACGGGTGTGTTCCTCCCGACTTCTGGTAGCCACTCCACAAAGTGAGGTTCAGCGCCGTTCCTGCTGAGCGGGCGTTCCCCCGGCCGAGGTGGAGCGGCTCGGTCGATTGCTCAGCAGTGAGTCCGCATGTCATAATGAAAGGAGTCAAGCCATCATGGGTGACCCGAGAACCATCGTCGATGTGTTCGACCAGAACGTCGAGCAGTATGCATCCCGAGTCGCCCTTCGAGTGAAAAGGGATGGGCGGTACGTGGATGTCCGGTGGGACGAGTTCGGGGAGCGCGTTCGCCAATTCAGTCTGGGGCTGATTCGGCTGGGCATGAAGCGAGGGGACCACGTCGCTCTGCTCTCCCAGACCCGGCCCGAATTCTTATTCGCCGATCTGGCCATCCTCTCGGCGGGTGCCGTCACCGTTCCCATCTATCCGACCAGCGTGGCCGAGGATGTGGCGTACTTGCTTCGTCATTCTGAGGCTCGCCTGCTCATCGCCGATACGCCCGAACAGCTGGAGAAGGTGCGCTCGATGAAGCGGACATTGCCGCAACTGGAGAGGATCATCCTGTTTGACGGGGAGGGCGCCATCGACGGGATGGAGGCGATGAATTTCGACGCCGTGTGTCAGTTGGGCCGGGAGGCAGATGAGGAGATTCGACGACGACGCGCTCATTGGCGCGCGGCCATCTCGCCCGACGATGTGGCCACCATCATCTATACCTCGGGCACGACCGGGCGGCAGAAAGGCGCGATGATCACCCACGGCAATATCATGTTCGTCTGCCGATCGATGAAGGAGTTGTATGGCGATTTTCTCACCGATGAAGAAGTATACCTGGCCTACCTGCCGCTGGCTCATGCCTTGGAGAGGATGGGCGTCTTCATGCAAATCTACCTGGCGAGTACGATCGGATTCGCCGAGCGCCTGGATACGGTCGGCGATGATCTGCGCGCCGTGGCGCCCACCGGATTGGTGGGAGTTCCCCGGTTCTACGAAAAGATCCGTGGACGCATTCTCGAGGCCGTGGCCGAGCGTTCACCCTGGGAGCGGCGCATCTTCTCCTGGGCGCTCCGGGTGGGGCGACGGCGGCGCATGGCCGAGGAAAAGGGCCAACAACTGCCGCTCCGGTTGCGGCTGCAACATGCTCTGGCCCGCCGCCTGGTGTTCGACAGAATAAAAGCACAGCTCGGCGGACGCGTGCGATTCTGCCTTTCCGGCGCGGCACCGCTCTCGGTGGAGGTGGCCGAATTTTTCGCCGACATCGGCCTCCCCATCCTCGAGGGCTACGGCGCCACGGAAGTTTGCGGACCGGCGACGCTCAATCGCGTTCATCACCCGCGCATCGGCACGGTCGGCCCTCCTCTCCCCGGCGTGGAGATCGCCATCGCGCCAGATGGTGAGATCTTGATTCGCGGCGGGAACGTCTTCAAAGGATATTACAAAGATCCGGTGGCGACCGAACGGGCTTTGCGTGATGGCTGGTACCATTCGGGCGACGTGGGCACCATCGATGCCCAGGGTCACTTGGTGGTCACGGATCGCAAGAAAGATCTGATCATCACTTCCGGCGGGAAGAATATCGCCCCTCAGAAGCTGGAACGGATCTTCGGCGACATCGAGGAGATTCATGACATCATCATCGTGGGGGATGGGCGTCCATACCTGGTCGCCCTCATCACATTGGATCGGGAAGTCATTGTTCGATGGGCTCGACGCCAAGGACTCGCCTATCAGGATGAGTCGGAACTGATCGCTCATCCTCGCGTCCGCGCGCTCCTGGAGGCCCGGATTGCCGAGAAGAATGCCCGCCTGGCCAGTTTTGAGCGGATCAAAAAATTCGCCATTCTCGACGAAGACTTCTCCATCGAGGCCGGAACGCTGACACCCACCATGAAGACCAAGCGTCAGGTCGTCGCCCGCACATATCGTCACCTCATCGAAGCTCTGTACAGTGAAGACGCAACCCGCCCTCATTCGCTCGGGGAGCACGAGCGCGCATCGCGCGTTGGGGATTCGGGGAATCGAACCTCATCCTGAGCGAGGCAGAAGAGGCGCATGGACCGGCCTGCCGATCGAGCGATGCCACGGTTATGTTCATCAGTGGAAGGACCGAGTTCGTTATTTCAGGGACGCGCCATCGCCTTTCAGTATTTGCTCGCATCGAGGCTCACCACGGGCTCTTCGCCGACGACTTCGGCGCTGTGAACGGTATGAGCCGGGACGGCGACCACGTCGCCGGGTTCCAGAATGACCTCCTCACCGTGCATGCGAATTTTGAATCGCCCGGTCAATACGCCATCCTTCTTGTCAAAGGGATGAGTGTGATCGGGGAACGAGGTCCCTGGAGGATACGTGTACCGGGCGACTGCGTAGCCCTCGGCCTCTAGCTTTCGCCGCATGTTCTCTTCGCTCAACGGTCCCCATCGGTCTTCATCCCACTTCTCGACCTGCATAGGCGCCTTCCCATAACGTAGTGCTCATAATGTACATGCGAGCGGGATGCTTGACAAGAGCCGCGTATGACCGAATCGGTGATGGCGAGCGGGAAGTCATGCCTGGAGGGAGCTGGATGTGGAAGCGCGGGGAGAGGGAGAGAAGATGGATCGATGTAGTCAGAGCGACGCGCGTCGCATTGACAGAGTAATGAAGATGCCTCGGCGCGCCGGCTTGGGACTCTTCCCCATCAGCGACAGTCGCATGGGCGCGGAATGAACGCCGATGTGGCTCGCCCCGGACTTCATCGAGACGGGCGATCCTCCAGAGACGAGGAGCGCGAACGCCATCTTCGATTCGACCGAGGTGCCCTGGCACGAAAGTTCACCGGTTCACTTCCCCGACCATGTGAGCCAGTTCGGGGAGGATGAGGCGATCCATGGCGAGCTTGGCCGCCGCCGGCGAGCCGGGGATGGAGATCACCACCGTTCCCTTGTACACCCCGGCCACGGCTCGCGACAGGATGGCTGCCGGGCCAATCTCCTGGTAACTCAGAAAGCGAAAGATCTCGCCAAATCCCGGCAGTCGCTTCTCCAGCATGTGATCCAGCACATCGACCGTTTGATCGCGGCGGGAGATCCCCGTTCCTCCGTTGAGAATGATCGCCTGACACTCATCATCGTCGGCCAGAGAGGAGAGGAGCGCTCGGAGTTGTTCCGGCTCATCTTTGATGATGTGATAGTGCTTGACCGTATGTCCGTGTCGAGCCAATCGCTCTTTGATGAGCTGGCCGCTGGTGTCCGTCTCCACTGTTCGGGAATCGCTGATGGTGATCACCGCGCAGGCGACCGTTTTAGGCGCTCGCTCTTTGTGTTCTCTGTGGCTCATCGGTTCACCTCCATCGAGAGTAAGTCGCGCAAGCTGGCAGCTTGCACGGCATTCACTCCGGACTCGCTCGTGGGCTCATCGCCCACCACGACAGGTAAGATGTAGCGCAAGACGCCATCTTGCGCCACCCCCTCTTTTCGAAGAAGCCTGTTGGAGGATCTTGGCGTTCTCTGCGTCTCTGCGGTGATTTTCGAAGGAGTCGTCCATGGCGCGCCCGAGCCACACCGAGGGGATGAAAAGAGAACGTCGGTCGCCGGTCATCGGTCGTCCGTCGTCTATTTTCGAAGGAGTCGTCCATGGCCTTGCCAGCCACATCGCGGGGATGAAAAGAGCCTGTTGGAGGATCTTGGCGTTCTCTGCGCCTTTGCGGTGATTTTCGAAGGAGTCGTCCATGGCCTTTGAGCACATCCTCCAACGGGCGATCAGCATTCATTCGAATGATAGGGCTCGCGAGAGCTTGACCGATCACCGGAAAGAAGAGTGTAGCGCATGCTGGCCGCCGGAGCTACTGAGGCTCATCGTCGGTGGACCTCACCAGGAGCAGTGAGGCGGTCATTTTGGGGATTCTCGGCGTGGGGGAGATGGGGTATAATGAGGCCGACAGGTGGGCCGTCGGTGAACGTGGACTGCCCGGCCCAATGAAGAGTGAGCAGAGTGTGAGTCTTGGGTCGTCGAGCAGGTGAGCTTTCCGGGCCGCAGACCACTCCCGGCACCGCGTCTCGGCGGCGAGGCCGAATCTGGGGAAAGCGTACGAGGAGGGGGCGGCGACGATCATCCGCGGCGTCACGAGAAAGGTTTCCTCACCTGGTGGTGGCCGATCCGGCGATGGTGGCCGTCTGGC
>RFHM01000260.1 GCA_003696865.1 Acidobacteriota bacterium
CCCCCATCCAGTACGACAACACGCCCGCCCTCGTGTTGATCGCACAGGATATCACAGCACAGAAGCGGCATTGTGAGCGACTGATTCAGGCGGAGAAGCTAGCGGCCATCGGACGTTTCACCTCGGCTCTGGCTCACGAATTGAACAACCCACTCACTGTCGTCGTCGGATTTGCCGAGATCTTGTTATCCAACCTGAAACTCGATGAACAGGATCGGGCCGATCTTCAAATGGTGGCCAGCGAAGCCAATCGAGCACGACAGATGGTCCACGAGGTGCTCAGCCTCTGTCGCGAGCAAGGGCTGCAGAAGCAACTCGTCGACCTGAATCAACTCATCATCACTACCTTGGAAGAGCACTACTCTGACCTGCAAACTCACCACGTTCGTGTAGCGACTGATCTGGATTCACGACTCCCCCCCGTGACCGCGGATGACGGTCAATTGAAGCGAGTGTTGGGTTCCCTCCTTCAACACATTGGCAAACGCTCCAGCGCCTCGCCCGCGGGCTGTACGCTCACGATCAGGACGACCTTCAAGGAAGTCGATCTCCCATCCATATCTCGTCCCATAGCTGAGATCGCCGTCATCGCCGATGAACCGACTCCCTCGGAAGAAGAAGTGCATCGGATCTTCGAGCCTCGCTATACGACGAAAGAAGCCGATCGAGGCTTAGGTCTGGCGCTCGCCCACCATATCATTCGTCAGCATGAGGGACAATTGTATGCTCTGAGTCCACCACACGGAGGTCTTCAGTTCGTGATCGAATTACCCTGCTCTCAGCCACCGGCCAATACGAGTACCGAGAGATGACATCCCGCCCATGAGGCGCGATCTTTCGCCCAACTCCACTGCCCAGCCGCGATGAAGAACGTCTCACTGCTCGCTGAGGACGTCGCGCACAGCCCGAATGAGATCCCCAACCCGATAGGGCTTTTGGACGAACTTCCGGACTCCCTGAGTCAACAAGTCCTCGACGATCTCGTCGGCTCCGTATCCGCTGCTGAGAATCACGCGTACCTGAGGATCGAGTTCGCGCAGTTTGTAATAGCAAACGCGCCCATCCATCTTCGGCATGGTGAGATCCAAGATGACCAGAGCGATATCCGATCCCCGTTGCTCATAGATGTGAATGGCCTCGACGCCGCTCTCTGCCGTGAGTACGGTATATCCTTCTCGCCGAAGAATGTTCTTGGCCAGATCCCGTATGACCTCCTCATCATCGACGACCAGGATAGTTCCTCCTGTTTGGCGTTCGGTCACACTCATCGACTCTGTTGACGATGGTGCTGCTGTGATCACAGCGGGAAGATACACGCTGAACCGAGTTCCTCGGCCGAGTTGACTCTCCACCCGAATGAATCCGTGATGACTCTTGACGATCCCATAAGCCGTGGAGAGGCCGAGGCCCGTCCCTTGATGCACCTCCTTGGTGGTGAAGAAAGGATCGAAAATCCGAGGCAGATGTTCCGGAGGAATGCCCACTCCCGTATCGCTGACGCGGAGCACCACGTAGTCGCCCGGTCGAGCGTCCGCCCATTCCCGGCAATCGACATCGCTCAGATTCACATTCGCCGTTTCGATGGTCAACCGACCACCCTGGGGCATGGCGTCGCGAGCGTTGATGCAGAGATTCATCAAGACGTGTTGCATCTGGCCCGTATCGGCTTCCACCGGCCATAGGGCATCATCCTTCCGAACCTCGATGTCAATGCTGGCGTCAAATGAGCCTCGCAGGAGCGCCACCGTTTCATCGACGAGAGCGTTCAGATCGATCGGCTTCGATTCCCTCACCGTTTGGCGACTGAACGTGAGGAGCTTCTCCGTCAGCTCGGCCCCGCGACGAGCCGATCGCTCGATGGCCAGAAGGTGTGCATGATGTGGATCGCTGGGCTCGGTGTGATCGAGAAGGAGAGACGCATATCCGAGAATCCCCGTCAACAGATTGTTGAACTCATGAGCGACGCCACCGGCGAGCGTCCCAATGGATTCCATCTTCTGAGCCTGAAGGAGTTGCTGTTGGAGCATTTTCTTCTCGGTCACGTCCATCAACGTCCCCTCATAATACATCACCTGACCCCGTGCATCGGTCACGGCACGAGCGTGTTCCAATACAGTGATTTCGCGACCGTCTTTCCGCCGAAGTCGAACTTCAACGCCTTCCAACCGACCGGTTCGATGGAGAATCGCCAGGTTCTTCTCCCGATCCTCTGGATTCACATAGAGGTCGCGGGAGATATTGACGGCGAGGAGTTCGTCGAGCGAATCATATCCGAGAAGTTGAACCAGCGCCGGATTGGCCGTCAGGATGCGTCCCTCGGGCGAGCTTTGATAGAGCCCAACGACCAGATTCTCGAAAATCGAGCGATATTTTCGCTCCGATTCTTTCATTTGATCGTATAATCGGGCATTGGCCAGCGCCATGGTGATCTGATTGGCCACGGCGGTGATGAGGGAGACGGTGGTCGGCGTGAACCGCTCAGTCTCAGCCCCCCCTAGCCAGATGAGGCCGATGACCTCATTCTTAGAGCGCAGGGGAACCGAAACCCAGGCTCGGATTCCCAGCGCCGCTGCCCACTCCCCGATCAAAGCTGGTGAATGAGCATCGGGCTCCCGCACCACCATCGTTTCCTCCACCCATGGATGTTCAATGGGGTCCAGCTCGGCCAGGTGCTGGACCTCCTCCTGGGAAAAACCTCGATAAGAGCGGAGAACGAACGTGGATCCCTGCTTGATGTAGATACAGCCAAACGACACACCGAGTACGCGCATGAGTTCGGCCAAGGTGTTATGCAAGATACTCTGCGTGCTCGGATCTTGATTAATGGCCAGGGCGATGGTATAGAGCGTGGAGAGTTCCTGATGGCGCTGCCGCAGCTGCTCTTCGACTTGCCGCTGATAACCGTTTTCGGGACATCCATTCTCGGGAAGAGCAGCATGAGATAGCCAGGAGGATGTGGCGAGCCGCGGAGGAGCGCTCCGTCGCGATCGGATCAGCACGACCTCTCGACTTTCCACCGCAAGATTGTAAACGCGAATCTCCACCGGGAGAGACGCTCCATCAGCGCGTCGCGCCCGAACGCGCACAACATCTTCACCCCGTCGACTCGGACGCTGGACCATTCGGGCCAGCACTTCGGCGTCCCCCGGGGATACCAAGTCGGTGATCATCCGGTGAAGGAACTCCTCTTGACCATATCCATATAATTGGCAGGCCTCGCCATTGGCGCTCAGAATGTGGCCGCCGTGATCGACTAACAGGAGCGCATCATGAGCACTCTCGAACAGGAACTGCGTCAGTCTATCTAGAGCAAGCTTGACGGGATTTTGCGGATTCATCTTGGGTCACCTCCTCTTTTCGAATGCGCCCCCACTGCGGATCTCCGAGCCGATGAAATCCCCTGGCGGGAACACCGGCCAATTCACGGATGCAACAGCTCTCTTCATCTTGTAGAAGAGGGGTATGGAATCTTCTCGCACCCCCGAAGTCTGGCCCTCAGGTGGCTCAACCCGTTTGTCGTTAATGATATGATGGAATTTCGTGATTTGTCAATAAAACGATCGATCCCCGGTGCGTCAATCGGAAGCGGGGAAGTCCAACTCGATATGTTGCCTTCCCAGAGTTCATGGGAATGAGAGATCCGCTCTCTGGAACGCACGTTCTGCACCTGGCATCACGTCCCACCAGGACTCCGCTGGCGGAACTCATAGCTTCTGCGCTCACCTTTCTTCCCCTGGCATTTTGTGTTACATAATTTCAGTCCATTATATGATCAGAAGGAGGAGATCACATGAACCTTTCGCGTCGGCGGTTTTTACATTCTGTGGGAACCTCGACAGTCATTCTCGGGGTCGGCAAGGCCAACAGCATAGCTGGTCGTCGCCCTCTCCCGGCATTGGACGTCGCCCCCCTCACCCCGCCCTTCCGCTTGCCCGTGGAGTGGTATCAAAAAACGGTTCGGCGCCTGCAACGAAAATTAGACGAGCGAGGATTGGATGGAATCATCCTCAAGGACCGTTGGAATATCATTTACGTCTCCGGGCTCTTTCACACCACCACAGAGCGACCATTCTGGTTGTTTGTGCCCACTAAAGGCGAACCGGCATTTTTTTATCCTGGGCTGGATCGAGATCTGATCGACACCTGGTGGATCAAAGATGGGGCCTGGTATTTCGATTTCCCTCATGCCGGCGCATTCAATCAGGTCGTGTGGAAGGCCGGCGAGCGGGTCGATCTGCTTCAATGGATGCTGAAGGAACTCGGCAAACGTGGATTCGGCAAGGCGAAGCTGGGTATTGAGCAAGAGGTGGGACCCAAGACGATGAACAAGATGAAAGAGGCTCTCCCCGAAGCCTCGTTCCAGGAGGCGGGGGATATCCTGCTCAAGATGCGCCAGGTCAAGACGCCCGAGGAGATCGAACTCGCTCGGAAAGCCATCCATCTCCATGACCGTATGTTGGAATTCGCCCGCGCTTATATCCTCATGCACGGCACCGATGCCACCGATTTCGACGTGCGACATGCTACCGAGGCCTGGGGTACCGAACAACTCATGAAAGTGATGCATTTGGATGGGCGGCCACACCGCGGTGTCGGCATTCGATTGGGGTTTGGCTGTCGCGCGGGTCGGGCTACAGCGTATCCCCATCCCAATCAATTCTTCTACAAACGACTGGAGCGCGGCGATGCCATCCAGATCGCTTCTGTGATTCACATTGGCGGATACGGAGGCGAAGGCTACCGGGCGCTGCAGACGTATCCCATGACCGATCGGCAAAAGAAGCTCTGGGAAGTCCACACCGAGATGACGTTGTTGCAAGCCGAGCTGTGCAAAGCGGGTGCCCACTGTCGGGAGATCGCCGAAAAAGTCTTGGCCGTGGCCAGAAAAGCCGGTGTGGGAAAATACGTCTATCACCGACCGGCACATGGGCAAGGGATGGAGGGCCACCAGCCACCGTATCTCTCGCTCGGTGACGATACGGTGCTGGAAGAGGGAATGATGTTCAGTAACGAACCCGGACTCTACAATCCCGAAGAGGGCTACGGATATAACCATTCCAATCTGGTGTTGGTGGGCAAAGAGCGCGGCATCGTGCTGAACCAAACGCCGCTCACCAAACAATGGTGTTGGCTGGATATTTGATCGCGATCCGCTCGCCGGCCATCGGCCAAGAGGGTGGCGTTCGACGCTCGCTCATGTTATCCTCAGGCCTCTTCGGCGTCCTGCCCAGATGGGATGAAGGTTGAGAGCAATTATTGTGTGGAGTGCTCTATCGAGCAGGTAGTGGCAGAATAATGCGAGACTGGCGGTACATCTTCAAACTGGGGGCGCTCGGTTCATCCCTGCTCATCGTCGCGCTCATCCCGGTGGATTCCATCACCGGAAGAACCCGAGACGAGAGCCAAAAGCCTTCCGCGCATCAAGAAACGAACGCCTCCCCATCCACTGCCCCAGCCCCGGAAACCCAAAAGCGCTCTGGCGCCGAAGACTTCGTCGGCTCAACCACCTGTCGGGCTTGTCATCCCAATCAATACGCCTGGTACGCCCGGACCGCTCACTTCGCCACCATCAAAAGTCCGAAATACGTGCCACCGGACAAAGGATGCGAGATGTGCCACGGTCCCGGTCGCCAACACGTGCAGGCCGGCGGCAAGGGATTCATTTTCGATCCGCGGAAAGCCTCAGCGCGCCAGGTCGTCGCCATGTGCACCAGGTGCCATCAGGAGAAGCGGATCGGAAAATGTCGCTTCCACGAGAATCAGCACAATGTCGAAGTCGTCGCCTGCCATGATTGTCATCACCCACATCAAGAAACGACGCACGACTACATTCTCCGCCGCGAGCCGCCCGGCCTCTGCTACCAGTGTCATCGAGAAATTCGCGCGCAATTCGCCCGGCCATTCCACCATAAAGTCCCGGAAGGTGGCATGAGCTGCCGCGATTGTCACCAGCAACACGGTTCATTCAACACCACGCAAACGGTGGACACGGTCGGAGGACTGAGCGCCGTCTGCACACGGTGTCACACAGATAAAGAGGGGCCATTCGTATTCGAGCACATTTCCTTGAGATCCGATCGTTGTCTGGCCTGTCACCTTCCCCATGGCTCGGTGAACCACCGCCTGCTGGTGCGCAGCGAAGTGAGATTTCTCTGTCAAGAATGTCATGGGGCGCGGCAGGGAGCTCCGTCAGACGCGCCACAGTTTGTCCACGATCTGCGACTGCCGCGCTTTCAGAATTGTACGAGTTGCCATGTGATGATTCATGGCTCCAATACGAGTCGTCTCTTTTTCCGATGAGGGGACTCGTCGACGAACGGGCATGAGTGCAACCACAGAGTGAATATGCGAAGACGTCGATGGATCGGTCCTTCCATGGTCAACGTTCTCGGACCTGGCCTGATACTGGCCATCGGCTTTTACTCCGCCTTCGCCCAACAGTCGACTACCGGCGAAGTGATCACCGAAGCCCACTCTTCCTCTCCGGCGGCGGCTTCGGTCTCGTCGTCGCATCCGGCGCCGCCTCAGCGCGAAACGATCGTCTTTGGTGGACTGCGGCTGAAGAACACCATTGAATTCGGGACACGGTGGCGCGATTTCGATGGGAATGAGGATGTCTATCGCAGTCACGTCAATTTGGGCAATGGCGTGAAACTCCTCTCTTCGTCTTTCGAGCTGCGCGCTCCCGAAAGCGGTGGCCGATTATTCGACAGTGTGAACCTGAATCTGGACCATTGGGGAGGAGATCCCTACAACACGGCGCGGCTGCGAGTGAAGAAAAACCTTTGGTACGACTTCCAGTATCATTATCAAAAAATCGATTCCTTCAACTCCATCCCTCAGTTTGCCAATCCCTTGTTTACCGAAGCGGTGCGCCGGAAGATCGGCGCTCGCCAAGCCAGCGGCACGGTGCTCGGCCAGCATAGTTTTGACCTCTCCCGCCGCCTTCAGAGCGCGCGCCTAGATCTCTTCCCTCACGCGCCACGCCTGCAGGTACATCTCCGTTACGCTCGGAACAGCATCTCGGGTCCCGCCTTCATCACCGTGAATATGGGCGGCGATGAGTTTCTCATCAATCGTCGCGTCAAGAACAGCACGAACGATTATGCGTTCGGCGTCGACTTGAGCTTGTGGAAGGTGACGATCGGCTTCGAACAAGGATTTCGTCGCTTCAAAGACGACCGAGGGAATACGCTGCCGGGGACGTTCAGTCTGGGGAACAGTCCCGACCTGCTCTTCGATTTCCAACAGATCTTTCTCACCGCGTTTCGACGATTCTATTTCGTCCGCGGCTCCATTCCCACCACTCGACTGGCGGTGAGTTCTCGGAGGCTGCGACGTCTGGCGTTCACTGCGCGGCTCTACTATAGCGACGCCGATGTCGATTATGCTTATGCGCGCGTTTTCAGCGGCATGGTCCTGAATCGAGAGACATTTTTGTTCGCCTCTCGAGGGCTGGGAGCCAACCGGGCGAAGCCACGCCGACCCCATCTCATCGCCGATGGAACCATGCGCCTTCGCCTCGGGCGACGGTTCGCCGTGAGCGAGACGTTTCGTGGCACCCACTTCGTCATTGCCGGCGCCACGACCTTCGGCGAACAATTCACTAACTTCGATGCGCCCGAAGAACAAGTGACGGTGGAGCAGGCCTCGTTCCGCCGCGAATTCTTGAATGCGT
Organism: Acidobacteriota bacterium; assembly: GCA_003696865.1. GTDB lineage: Bacteria > Acidobacteriota > Blastocatellia > HR10 > J050 > J050. The sequence continues at coordinate 7,679 of RFHM01000260.1, forward strand.
TCATGAATCGAGTGCAGGGCGATTACGCGCTCACCGATCGACTCATTGTGCGCGCCGGATATCGCTTCGAACATCGGCGCACCTTCTTGCAAGAGCGCGACCGGCAGAGCATTCGCTCTTCGATCTTCGGTCCCGAACCTCCCTTCGACTTCGAGCCACGCGATGAGGAGACGACGCAAAATACGCACACGCTGTTTGCCGGCCTCAGTTATCGTTGGCGACGCCGGCTTCGACTGTCATTCGATTATGAGAATGGAGGACATCTCACCTCTTTCACCCGCGTGGAGCCGCGCGATTATCAACGCGGACGGATGCGCATTCAGTTCCGGCCGAGCGATCGCTGGTCGTTCACCGCCTCGGGAACGATCTCCGATCAGACGCGACCCAATCGGACGCGACAGGGACTCGATCTCATGTTGCGCAATCAAAATCGCTATCGGAGCGGCAGCATCTCCATCTCGTGGTTCCCTCAGAGGCGGGCGGCGTTGGATGTGGATTACACGCGCAGTCACATCACGGCGACCATCCACACTCTGGATCGAGATCTGGGAAACGCGCCGCGTCCCGTACTCGTCTATCGGGAAGACAGTCATGTGGTGCGGGCGGGCGTCAATGTAATTCTCTATAAGAACCTCCGTACGGACTTCGGATATCGGCTCGTGAACACGAGCGGCAGTTTTCCCATCAATTTCCACCGTCCCTATGCTCGATTGAGCCTCCCTGTGCACCGCACGATGACGTTGAACATCGACTACCAGCACTATGGATATAATGAGCGCGGCCGCTCGATTCAGGATTACCGGGCGAATCTGCTGACGACGAGTTTGCGACTCTCCTTCTGATCGTCGGTCATGACGTGGTGACGTGCCCGGGCCATCCCGGCGAGGTCGGAATGACGAAAAATCCTCCGGAGGAGATGCTCGCCGATACTCACCACGCGGTTTGCTTTCTGAACGGCGCTCTGCGGTGGCGTTCGATGCCGGTCGCGTATTCGATGCGCGCGATCGTGGCCGGAGATGGGCCCGGATCGTCGCCCTTCGGGTTACTCCGCTCGTCAGAGTGACACGATGATCGGCTCCCACGTCTCGAGTGGTTGTCACACCGGCGGGACATCATCGCACGACGGTCATCTCTGATACTTCACATCCTTCGCCCCGACCTCTCGTAACACCCGGTCCACCACTACAACCTGCTCGGATCGATCGACCGCCGCGCCGACGATGAAACCCGCGTCGGCGAATGTCCTGGCCACCTGCGCATCCAAGATGGCGCTACGCCGTTGAGGCAGGCCAGTCTCGCGAAAGAACGTGATGACCGTTCCACCGATAGCGCCGAGCGCCGTCAATTCAAAAATGACGATGGCAAAAGCCCACAATGAGACGATGGGCTGACCACCCGGTGCGAGTCCCATGAGCTGCGCAGCGGTGGCCGTCAATGAATACCCGATCGCACATCCTAGAATAGCGCCCGCGATCGCCCAGAGTGACATCCGCGTCTTTCGATCTTCGGGCGCGAGAAACTCCGGATCGAGTATCGGTTCGGTCGAACCGATGATGACCCCGTCCCGCGGGATGCCCGCGCCGACCAGTCCCCTCACCGCGCGAAGAGCATCGGCCGACGTTTCGAATACACCGAGAATTCTTTCCGCCATCTCACATCACCCCAGGAAAAGGTTCATTGGCCATGACGGGGACGTCTCCAGCAGGTTTTTGCGCGCGGAGGCGACGTCCCTGCTTGAATTCCCAGATGGAGATGATGGGGAAAATCTTACTGAACAGCACGTACAACAGGATGAAATAAGCGACCGTCCCCATGAGAATGGAGATTTCCACCCATGTGGGCGCATAATGCCCCCAGGCGAATTCCAGTCGTGGACGGGAAAGCGTCCCGACGACGATGAGATATCGCTCCAGCCACATGCCTACGAGAATGGACAACGAGGCCACCAGACAGCCGGTGACCGTTCGCGTCTTGCGCATCGCCAGAATGGGAACGGGGATGACGAAGTTCATCAACACCATGCCCCAGAAAAAGGGCGCCAGCGGTCCTTCCACCTTGAATCGGAACGCGGCCATCTCATCGGGTAAATGGCCGTACCAGGTCACCAGATATTCGGCGAACGTGAAATAAAGCCACAGAAAGCAAAACGTCAACAGGAGCAATCCGAGATTGTTGAAGTGGATGGGTTCCAGATACGCCTCCAAGTGAAATACGCGGCGCAAGATCACCATGGCCACCATCAGGATGGCAATGCCCGAAAAGAGCGCGCCGACGACGAAATAAGGAGCGAAGATCGTGCTATGCCACATCGGCTTGAGGGCTACCGAAAAATCCCAAGCGACGACCGAATGCATGGAGACAGCGACAGGAATGATGACCACGGCCAGAATGGAAATCGCCTTTTCCAGCCGATGCCACTCTACCGGTGTCCCGCTCCAACCAAGGGCGAGCAAGCCATAAAACCGTCGCCGCCACCCGGCCACGCGATCGCGGATCAACGCCAGATCGGGCAGCATGGGCAGATAAAGATAGACGAAACTCCCCAGCAAGTAGGTATTGATGGCCATGAAATCCCACACCAGCGGACTGTGAAAATTGGGCCACAGTCCTCGTTCGTTGGGATAGGGGATGAGCCAGTAAAACTTCCAGACGCGGCCCAGATGAATGAGCGGGAACATCCCCCCGACCATCAGCGCGAACACGGTGATCGCCTCCGCACACCGGGTGACCGGATGGCGCCAACCCGCATGGCTCAGGCGCAACATGGCCGAGATGAGCGTGCCCGCATTGCTGATGCCGATGAAAAAGATGTAGGTGGCGATGTACACCCCCCAAAAGACGGGGCTATTGATGCCGGCGACGCCCATCCCCGTCCTCACTTGATACCCCCAGGCGGCCAATCCCCAGAGCACGATCGCCCCCAATACAGCGACCACCAGGTAGAATCGTCGTCCGGTGAGGATCAACGGGCGGATGAGATCTTCGTGCATCATGTTCGTCGTGAGAGATCCGGCTTTGTCACCCATAATTCAGTCATCCAATTCGGAGATCTCAGCTACCTCCCCCACTCCTCCTTCGAAGGAGAGGGGCGAATCTTTCCCTTGCCTGGTCAAGGCTCGACCCATTCATCCTCCTTGAGATAGATCACACTCGGCTCCGTCCCCAACTCTTCGAGCAGGCGAAATGCACGACGGCTCCGCGCCCGCTGCGAAGCGCGACTGTCCGGATCGTCCAGATCGCCGAATACCATGGCCTCGGTCGGACAGGATTGGACGCACGCCGGCTGAACCTCGCCATCCCGAATGTCGCGACCTTCGTCTTCGGCCTGGTGGCGTGCCCGGCGAATGCGTTGGACGCAGAAGGTACATTTCTCCATCATTCCTCGCGTGCGAATGGAGACGTCCGGATTGAGTTGTTCGTCAAGTGGTCTCTCCCACTGATGATCGAACCAGTTGAAAACGCGCACCGTATAGGGACAGTTGTTGGCGCAGAATCGCGTCCCGATACATCGATTGTACACCTGGGCGTTGAGCCCCTCGGGATTGTGATAGGTCGCATAGACCGGACACACCGGTTCACAAGGAGCATGATCGCATTGCTGGCAGAGCACGGGGATGAACCGCGCCCGAATATGGGGATACTCGCCCTCCCAGTAACGTTCGATGCGAATCCAGTTATGCTGCCGGCCCTTGGCCGACTCTTCTTCTCCCACGATGGGGAGATTATTCTCCGCGTGACAGGCGATGACGCAGGCTTCGCATCCGGTACAACGATCCAGATCGATGACCATGCCCCATTTTGCCATTCTCGTCGTCCTCCCCAGCCCTTCGTCTCTCGACGACAATGATGATCGAAGGGCTCAAATCATCGGCGTTCTGCTTCTGTGTGCACCCTCGTGTAGCCCACCGTGACGAGCCGACCGCGCTCCGGCGACTTCGTGACCTTCACCCGCGTGGCTGCCCAGGCCAATCCCCCCGACGCCGGTTCCACCAATGGTGCGAGCAAGTGGACGGGATTGGCGCCCCGGTTTCTCGCGTAGCGTCCGTAGGCCCGGTGCCCTTGTCCGACAGGCACATTGATGGTATCCGGTCGCGCCCCGGGAAAGAGAACCACGGGGGCCTGAATCCGGCCATGAGGCGATTCGATCCACACCCGATCGCCTTCGCTCACCCCGAGCCGCTCGGCCGTACGGGGATGCATCTCCACCCACGATCCCCAAGCCACCGTGGTCATGGGATCGGGCATCTCCTGGAGCCAAGGCTGATTGGCGCCTCGACCATCGAAGAAGGCGATGGAGGGGTAGATGTACAAGTGAAACGGATAGGTACGTTCATCGCCGGCGAACGCCGGTTGCCGCCGATGGGAGAGCGCGGGCGAAAAATCGAATGTTTGTGGCTCCACATAGCCGACCGGCGACGGCCGTTGGTCGTCAGAGGCCCACCAACCGCCGTTTTTGAGGACCTCCTCCCAAAAACGATCGAAATCCCCTCCCCCGCCCACGGCGCGATGAAGACCGCGATAGGCGTCTTTCAGGAGATCCTCGAATCGCTCCCAGGGGAGAGCGGCGCGCATATCTTCACCGACGCTGCGAGCCGCCTGCAACAGGACATCGGGTGTGGAACGCGTGTCGTACAGCGGTTTGACCACCGGCTGCGCCAATCCCACTGCCGGTCGTCCCGCTCCCGGCTCCGGCACCTCATCCCACCAACTCTCCAAATAGGTGTGGTCGGGCAAGATCAAATCGGCCCATGCCGTGGACTCGTCTTTGAAGGATGAGAAACTGACGATGAAGGGAACGTTCTGGAGCGCCTCTCGCACGCCCAATGCTGAAGGAAGCGCAAACAGTGGATTGGCTTCGTAGAGAAAGAGCGTATCCACGGCATACGGCTGGCCCGATCGCCATCGTTCGATGAACGTCGCGATGCTCGCCGTCTCGCCGACGCGATCGAGTCGAGGCTGGCGCAAACTCTCTCGCGTCTGAGGCGTTTCCGGCACCGGCGGAAATTCCTGAAATGGCGGATCGGGAGTGAACGAGAGACCGCCTGGCCGGCCCAGATTTCCCATCAGGGCGTTGAGGGCTTGGATGGCTATCAGATTGAAGAGGCCGTTCGTCTGCGCTGCTGCCGCACCACCGCCCAGGGCCAAACTGGGCCGATGCCGGGCAAACTCGCGAGCGAGACGCACGATGGTCTCGGCGGGGATGCCGGTGATCTCGGAGACCGGCTCAGGAGAGTATTCCTCGCGCACCAACTGACGGAACGCCTGGAATCCACGGGTGTGACGCTCGATGAACGCCCGATCGAAGAGTTTCTCCTCGATGATGACCCCGGCTAGTCCCATGGCCAGCGCCCCCTCGGTTCCTGGATTGATGGGAAGCCATTCGTCGGCGCTGGCCGCCGTCAGCGAGAAGCGCGGCTCGGCGTGCACCAGCTTGCCACGCACGCCCGGACGTCCCTGTCGCAGGCTCCCGAATCCCAGACTGTAATAGACCGGCGAACGCCAGGTCTCCAGGAAAGGGGCACCGAACGAGAGCACATAACGCGCTCGGGCGAGATCATACGTCGCCAGGGCCTCTCGCCCCATAGTGAGCTTATTCGCTCGACGCTCGACAGTATCATCGAATAACTCATACGTGATGTGGTTGGGCGAGCCATAGGCGCGCATGAATCGCTCAACGAGCAAGCGCATGTGCCTCGGTAACCGGCCGGTGAGGAAGACCAGGGCATGAGCTTGGCGGCGCTGCCGCAGTTGCTGGAGTCGCTCGACCAATAGTCGGATGGCTTCTTCCCAGGTGATCTCAACATATTGATCGGAACCCCGCGGTCCGGTTCGCTTCAACGGTCCCCGGAGTCGATCGGGATTATAGAGGACCTGCAGGCCCGCCTGCCCGCGAGCACAGAGCCGGCCTCGATTGAGTGGGTGATCGGGATTCCCCTCGATTTTCTTGGCCTGTCGTCGCTTGACGCGCACCGTTTGATCATCGACCGTCGTCGTCGCTTCGCCGAACATGGTCTTGACGACGATGCCGCAACCGGCCGGACACTGACGACAGACGCTCGCCGTCCAGTATTCCACGCCCGGAACGAGACGTTCCTCGGATACGAGGAGGGGGATGAGCCGTTCTTCTTGATGCCCACGACCTTGGAGCACAACCGTCGCCCCTGCCCCGAGGGTCGTGGTGATTAAAAACTCCCGTCGCTTCATGTGCGGATGTCCTCCTCAGTAGTGACAGGTGAGGCAATCGGTAGCCAACCGGGGATCAGCGAACCGAGATCGATTCTGTTTGTGGCACTCGACGCACCATCCCATCGTATGCCTGACGGCTCGCTCGGCGACCGTCATTTGCCCGACGTTCCCATGACACTTGGCGCAGTCTATGCCGGCGGCAACGTGGCGCCGATGATGGAACCGGACATGCGCATGAGCCGGAAATCCATATACGCGCACCCAGGGAATTTCCCGTTGCTGATCGAGATAGGCGCGCACTTTCTGAATCTCTGGACTATCGGCTTTGATCACCTGATGACAAGTCATGCAAAGTTGAACGCCGGGAAGACCCGCCTGGGGGGATTTGTTGGCGTACTGATGACAGAACGTGCAGGCAATGTGCTTCTCGACATGAACCCTGTGACTGAAGGCGATGGGTTGTTCCGGCGTGCCCACCAATAAGCTCCACAGCAGGAATCCGCTTCCCAAAAAGGTGAGAATGACGATAACCGCTAAATGAATCCACATCCGCTTCCTGATCACCACACTATCTCCTCATCCCAGCCAGCCCTATGGGGCTGCTCTAGCCCACCCTCTCCCTTCAAGCTACGCAAAAGCGCTTTTTATAACACGCGGGCCATTTTAATAGCAAGACGGGGAGAGATCTGTGGGCTCGCTCACCAATTAGATGCTCGAAAACCGAAGTCAATCTCACGCTCAGCGAACGATCCTCCATCCGGGGAAGACGAACGGCGCTTGGCCGTCATCATCGCCCCCTCATGGGAGATCAAATCAACCCGGCTCGCTCGGCTCGCCGGATGGCTTCTAATCGACTATGGGCGTTGAGCTTACGAAGGATATGCTGGATGTGGTTATTGACCGTCGTGCGACTGATACATAGCCTGTCCGCAATATCGGCCGTCGTCATCCCTTTGGCCAGCAGGCGCAAGATCTCCAGTTCCCGTTTGGTCAAGTCCGCTCCGCGAGCCGGCGACCGCGCTGCCGTCACCTTAGGGACCTGCTCGGGTGGGAGATCCGTCTCGCTGACGACGAAGTCGCGCACCACCAACTCCAATCGCTTGCGAATGTCCACAGGGCGAACGATGTGGATGGCGTAGGGAAACGTAGAACCGGCATCACTGGCGATGAGCACAGAGAAGTTACACCACTGCGGTCCCGATGCGGTGTGAACCTGAAGATCGAAGTTGCTCAGCGGGTGACGCTTTCGAACCGCTCGCTGAACGGTGCAGTCGCGACAACAGACCGGCCCGCACTCGTCCGACCCCTTCAGAATCTCGCCGCAGGGCTTGCCGATGGCCTCCCCAGACGCCACGCCGAAAAGAGACTCTGCCGCCTCATTCCAGGCCACAATCAGTCCCAATCCGTCGACGGCGAAGGCGGCGTCGGCCGTGCTCTCGACGAGCTTTTTGATCTCCCCCAGGCGCATGTGGTCACTCGCATCACAAAAATGATGTGGGCTAATTATTGTCCCAGACGGCCGAAAATGCAACCATGCCACCGTCAAAAAGGGACAAAGAGGTAATTTAGTGAGGTAGAGATGATATTTTCCAAGACCACGGCATATGGCATCAGGGCGCTGGCGTACTTGGCCAACCATCCCAACAGGCCGTGTGGTCTCCAGGAGATCGTCGAACACGAGAAGATCCCTCCCGTCTACTTGCGCAAGGTGTTGGGCGAGTTGCGGCGCCATCGCCTGCTCCGATCGACCAAAGGCATCCACGGAGGCTATGAACTCGCCCGTCCTCCGGACGTCATCACGTTGTGGGAGGTATTCCGGGTTCTCGATCCCGATCCCTATATGGACATGTGCATTTTGGGATACGAGCAGTGCAGTCACGAATCGGTCTGCGCACTGCATGAGGAATGGCAGAAGGTGCGTCAGGCCGTGATCGGGTTACTGAAAAGCAAAACGATTTCCGAGGTCGCCGCCTTCGTTTCGAGCCATCGGCCGACCGGCCGACCGCTCACACAGCCTGACATTCAAGGCGGCGATCAGGAGCAGAAATGAAAGGGATCTCTATGATGAGCATGCGAAGTGGGTTCATATGGAGCGTGATCGGGCTGTGCGTAGGATTGCTCATTCCCATTGAGGCGCGAGGACAAGCTCCCTCACCCGGGGCCACGCTGTTCGAGAAGCGGTGCTATAGTTGTCACAATATCGGGAGCGGCGACAAGAAGGGACCGGACCTGAAGGGCGTGACGCTCCGACGCTCTCGCGATTGGCTGCACGAATACATCAAGTCGCCCGCCGCCATGAATCGCCGCGGTGATCCGGAAGCGCGCGCCCTGTTCGAAAAGTTCGCTCCCGAAGTCATGCCCGACCAGGATATCACCGACGAGCAAATCGACGCCATCTTGGCCCTGATCGATGAGCTCACCAGGAAAAACGAGAGCTTCGTCCCCGCGGGCGCCAAGCTGAGTCGCCCGGTGACGCCGGCCGATATCGATCTCGGACGGCAACTGTTCGTCGGACGACGGAGTTTGAGCAATGGAGGCCCGGCGTGCATCTCCTGTCACACGGTGAGCGGTGTGGGGCGGTTGGGTGGTGGAACGCTCGGTCCCGATCTGACCGCCGTCAATGTGAAGTATCGCGACCCGGAGCTGATCGCCATCTTGCAGAATCCCAACTTCCCCGCCATGAAGGCGGTATTCGGTACGCGGCCGCTCACCGATGAAGAAATCGTTCAGCTCTTCGCCTACTTGCAAAACGTCAAGCCGGCCCACCCAACGACTCAAGCGTTGGCGGGCGTCGCTCGCATCGAACCCTGGTTCGTGACCATCGGCTTCGTAGCCCTGTTGGGCGCCATCGTTGGATTCAATCTCGCCTGGAAGAATCGTCTCCGAGGTGTCCGCGAACAATTGGTGAGGAGGAGCACATCATGAATTGGATCAAAGACCTCATCAGTCCCGAGACTCGCTCGTGGGAGGAGTTCTATCGTAACCGCTGGCAGCACGACCGCATCGTGCGCAGCACGCATGGGGTCAACTGCACCGGCGGGTGCAGTTGGAATATCTACGTGAAGCAAGGCATCGTCACCTGGGAGATGCAGGCGCTCGATTACCCGCTCCTGGAAGACACCCTGCCGCCTTATGAGCCGCGCGGCTGCCAGCGAGGGATCTCCTACTCCTGGTATCTCTATAGTCCGATTCGAGTCAAGTACCCCTACATTCGCGGCGCGCTGCTCGACCTGTGGCGCGCGGCCCGAGAACGCTTCGACGACCCCGTCGAGGCGTGGGCCTCCATCGTCACCGATGAGCGCGCCCGCGCCCGATACCAGCGCGCGCGCGGCAAAGGTGGCTTTCGACGAGCGAGCTGGGAAGAAGTGGAGGAAGTGATCGCCGCATCCGTCATCTACACCATCAAGCGGTACGGCTCGGATCGCATCATCGGATTCTCGCCCATCCCCGCGATGTCATTCCTGAGTTACGCGGGGGGATCGCGCTTCCTCCAGCTTCTGGGCGGCGTGAACTTGAGTTTCTATGACTGGTACTCTGACCTCCCTCCCGCCTCGCCGGAGATCTGGGGCGAGCAGACGGACGTGGGCGAGAGCGCCGATTGGTATAACGCCAAGTTCCTCGCCGTGATGGGCTCGAACCTCAACATGACGCGCACGCCCGACTGTCACTTCGCCGCCGAGGCGCGCCATAACGGGACGAAGATGGTCGTCCTGGCGCCGGACTTCAGTCAGGTGGCCAAATACGCCGATCAATGGATTCCGATTCACGCCGGCCAGGACGGCGCCTTCTGGATGGCCGTCAACCACGTGATCCTCAAGGAATTCCACGCCGAGAAGAAGGTGCCCTACTTCCTGAACTACCTCAAGCAATACACCGATGCCCCTCTCCTGGTCCGGTTAGAGAAAGGGCAAGATGGATATGAGGCGGGCCGATTCCTGCGAGCGAATACGTTGGCCAGATACCAGGATGAAGAGAATGGCGACTGGAAGTTCCTCATGTACGATGCCCGTTCGGACGAGCCGCGCATGCCCGGCGGGTCGGTCGGCCATCGCTGGGGTCAAACGGGGGGGAAGTGGAATCTGGAGTTGAAAGATGCTCGCGACGGTTCGGCCATCGATCCGCTGCTCAGCTTCATTGAGAGCGCCGACGAGTTCGCTCCCGTCACGTTCCAGGAATTCGGTACCGGAGAGACGTTCTCCCGGGCCGTCCCCGCCAAGTGGATCGAGACGACCGGTGGCCGCGTGCTCGTCACCACGGTGTACGATCTGTTGATGGCGCAATTCGGCGTGAGCCGAGGCCTGCCGGGGGACTATCCCCAGGATTACGACGAGGCGCGTCACTCTTATACGCCCGCCTGGCAGGAGCAGTGGACCGGCGTCAGCCGCGAGACGGTCATCAAATTCGCTCGCGAATGGGCCTCGACGGCGGCGCAGACCGAGGGTCGTTGCTCGGTGATCATCGGCGCGGGCATCAATCACTGGTATCACAACAACTTGATGTACCGGGCGGCCATCACCGCCTTGATGCTCTGTGGCTGCGTGGGCAAGAACGGGGGCGGTCTGAACCATTATGTCGGCCAGGAGAAGCTGGCGCCGATGGCGCCCTGGTCCACGATCGCCTTCGCCAAGGATTGGATTCCCGCTCCTCGACTGCAAAATACGCCCTCCTGGCACTATGTCCACACCGAGCAGTGGCGCTACGAGCGGGAATTCACCGAGTACCACACGGTCCCCTCTCGCCACGCCGCGGACAAACGCCTCCAAGGGATCGCCAGCGGCCATGCCATGGACCTGCAGGTCAAAGCCGTGCGCTGTGGCTGGCTTCCCTTCTACCCCCAGTTCAATAAACCCAACCACGAGATCATTGAGGAGGCCCGGAACGCCGGGGCCAAGACCGATGAGGAGATCGTCCAGTATGTGGTCCAACAGCTTCGCCAGAAGCGGCTCCGCTTCTCGGTGGAAGACCCCAGCGCGCCCGAGAACTGGCCGCGCATCTGGTTCATCTGGCGGGGCAACGCGCTCATGTCCAGCGCCAAAGGACACGAGTACTTCTTGAAGCATTACTTGGGCACCCACACCAATACCATCGCCGAAGAGCAGGCCGAGGAGGTGGTTCAGGAGGTGACCATCAATGGTTCGGCCCCTCGAGGAAAGCTCGATCTGGTGGTTGACTTGAATTTCCGCATGGACACCTCGGCGCTCTATTCGGATATCGTACTTCCCGCCGCCACCTGGTACGAAAAGGCCGACCTGAATTCCACCGACCTCCACTCGTTCATCCACCCGCTCTCGGAAGCCGTCCCCCCCTGCTGGGAGTCGCGCAGCGATTGGGATATCTTCCGCGGGCTCGCCCGGAAAGTGAGCGAGTTAGCCCGACACCACCTTCCCATCCCGGTGAAAGATCTGGTCATGGCTCCTCTGGCGCATGACAGTCCCGATGAGATCGCTCAACCGGAGATCCGGGATTGGGCCAAAGGTGAATGCGAGCCGATTCCGGGCAAGACCATGCCCCACCTGAAACTGGTGGAACGCGACTACGTCAATCTCTACAACCGGTTCATCTCGTTGGGCCCGCTGGCGCGACAGAACGGCCTGGGCGCGCATGGTGTGAAATATCCCATCGAGGATGTCTACGATTCGGTGATCAACTCCCCGACGCACGCCATCGAAGAGTGGAATGGACAGAAATATCCCTCCCTGCGGCGGGCCGAAGATGCTGCCGATATGATTTTGCTTCTGGCACCGGAAACCAATGGCGAGCTGGCTTATCGCGCCTATAAGTTCATCGAGAAGAAAGTCGGACGACCGCTGGCCGATCTGGCCGAAAAGAATCGTCATGCGCGAGTCACCTACAAAGACCTACAGGCCCAGCCGCGACGGCTGTTGAACAGCCCCATCTGGTCCGGTCTGCTGGATGAGGGGCGAGCGTACGCTCCCTTCACCTACAATTATGAGCGGCTCGTTCCCTGGCGGACGCTCACCGGACGCCAGCAGTTCTATCACGATCACGAAGGCTATATTGCGTTCGGCGAGAATCTCCCCACGTACAAGCCGGCTCCCAAGCCCACGCAATATGGCGACTTGAAGATCAGCGTCCCCGAGGGGAAGGCCAAGGTGCTGAACTATCTGACGCCCCACGGCAAGTGGCATATTCACTCGACCTACTTCGACAATCATCGAATGTTGACGCTCTCTCGAGGGTGTGAACCGCTGTGGATCAACGACAAGGATGCCGAAGAACTGGGGATCAAAGATAACGACTGGGTGGAAGTCTATAACGATAATGGTGTCGTCTGTACCCGCGCGGTGGTGAGCGCGCGAATTCCTCGCGGCGTCTGTATTCAATACCATTCGCCGGAGCGAACGATCTCGGTGCCCAAATCGCCGCTGCGCGGGAATCGACGCGCGGGCGGGCATAATAGCCTGACGCGCACGCGGCTGAAACCCGTCCTCATGCTGGGCGGCTACGGCCAATTCACCTATCACTTCAACTATTGGGGACCCACGGGCGTCAATCGGGATACGTTCGTGCTGGTCCGTAAGCTGGAAAGGGTTTCCTGGTGATTCGTCTGCGGTCCCACGATGACCGCAGACGACCGATTCATTGACTGAGGGCAACGCTTATGGATGTCCGGTTACAAATCTCAATGGTCTTTCACCTTGACAAATGCATTGGCTGCCACACGTGCTCCATCGCCTGCAAGAACGTGTGGACCGATCGCAAAGGCGCCGAGTACATGTGGTGGAACAATGTGGAAACCAAACCGGGAACCGGCTATCCCACAGCCTGGGAAGACCAGTCGAAATACAAGGGCGGTTGGGAGCAGAAGAACGGACGGCCGGAATTGAGAATGGGTCGCAAGTCCTCGCGGTTGATCAATCTGTTTCACAATCCCCATCTCCCCAAACTCGACGATTACTACGAACCGTGGACCTATCGGTACGAAGACCTGTTCGATTCGCCCGAAGGAGCCGATCAGCCGACGGCTCGGCCCATCTCCATGATCACCGGCAAACCGATCGATATCGAGGCCGGTCCGAACTGGGACGATGACTTGGGAGGATCGCCCGTCTATGCGGCCAACGATCCCAATCTGGAAGGGTTCGATGAGCAGCAGCGGGAGGAACTGTTCGACGTCCAGCGCCTGGTCTTCTTCTATCTCCCGCGTATTTGTAATCACTGCCTGAACCCCGCCTGTGTGGCCGCTTGCCCATCGGGCGCGATCTACAAGCGGGGCGAGGACGGCATCGTGCTCATCAACCAGGAGCGATGTCGCGCCTGGCGCATGTGTGTGACCGCCTGTCCCTACAAGAAAACCTATTACAACTGGTCCACGGGTAAGTCGGAGAAGTGCATCCTCTGCTTCCCACGCCTGGAGACCGGACAGGCTCCGGCCTGTTTCCACTCTTGCGTCGGGCGCATCCGGTATTTGGGAGCTCTGCTCTACGATGCCGATCGATTGCTGGAAGCGCTCAATGTCGCCGACGAGAAGCTGGTGGAGGCGCATCGAGAGCTCATTCTGGACCCGTTCGATCCTCACGTTCAGGCCGAAGCCCTGAAGAACGGCATCGACGATCAAGCCATCGAAGCGGCTCAGCGGTCGCCGGTATACAAGTACGTGAAAGAGTGGCGGCTGGCGCTGCCTCTGCATCCGGAGTTCCGCACGCTCCCCATGCTGTTTTACGTGCCCCCGTTGCTGCCGGTGATGGCCAGGGCCGAGCAGGGCCTGTACGACACTTCGGACAAGGAACTATTCGCCCCTATCGACAGAGCGCGCGTGCCGATGGAGTACCTGGCGCGGCTGTTTGCCGGCAGTAATGTAGACCCGGTGCGCTACTCGCTGAAGAAACAGTACGCCGTCCGGCTGTTCAAGCGGATGGATACCGTAGGCGATATCGATCGCGCTCTGGTCAAGCGCGCCCTCCAAGAGGTGGAGACGTCCGAAGACGAAGCGGAACAGATCTTCCGGCTCACCTCGCTCCCCACGATGACCGAGCGGTTCGTCATTCCGCCGTCTCATCGCGAAGAAGCGCTGGCCATGTTGACCGAGGATCTGTGGGAGGAGAAAGGGGGAGCGGGGCTCGGCTTCCGCGAACCTCCGACGAGAGGAGCGTGAGAGATGGATCATCTGTACGATGCACTGGCCGACTTATTGGAGTATCCCGATGAGGATTGGGATGCGCGGCTCAACCGGTGCGAGCATCGGGCGAGCGCGGAGCATCCCGATCTGGTCGAGGATTTTCTCGCCTTCCGTCAGGAGGTGGCATCCCTTTCCGTGACGGCGCTTCAGGAACTGTACACGCATACGTTCGATCTCAATCCCACGTGCGCGCTGGAGATCGGATACCATATCTTCGGCGAGAACTACAAGCGAGGCGTGTTGCTGGCGCAATTGCGCGAGACCGAATCGCCTTATGATCTCGGCCAGGATCGGCAACTTCCGGATTACCTCCCGGTGCTGCTCCGGTTGGTGGTGAGACTGGATGATCGAGAGCTACGCGATGCCCTCATCCGAGAGATCATGATCCCGGCGGTGAACAAGATGACCCGGGCGCTCGGCGAGAGCGAGAATCCGTACGGTCATCTTCTCCGCATGGTTGGCCGAGCCCTGGCCCGGGATGTGGGGAGTTCCGGGTCATCCCGAACTGACGATACGATGCGCCATCCATCAGTTCCTGAATTGTACACCATTACGTCAAAAGCCGCAGTCAAGCGGTGAAGGAGCGACTATGATGAACAATCTGCTGTTCGTCATCTTCCCTTATGCCGCCGTGCTGCTGGCGGTCGTCGCCACCGCCCAGCGATATTTCAAGAGTGGCTTCTCCTATTCGAGTCTCTCATCGCAGTTCCTGGAGAGCGGCGAGTTGTTCTATGGCTCCGTCGCCTGGCATTTCGGCATCATCGTCGTTCTCATCGGTCACCTGATCGGCTTGTTGTTCCCCGAGCGCGTGCTCTGGTTCAATGGCGTGCCGGTGCGATTGTATATTCTGGAGAGCACCGGGTTACTGTTCGGCCTGTTGGCTCTGGTCGGTATCGTGAGCCTGCTCATACGCCGGATCGTGTCGGCGCGCGTGCGGGCCGTCACTACGCCGATGGACGTCATCGTGCTCGTTCTGTTGCTCATTCAGGTGGCGCTCGGCGTGTATACGGCCATTTTCTATCGTTGGGGATCATCCTGGTATGCCGCCGTCGCCGTTCCCTACTTGCGCTCGCTCCTGGCCTTACGGCCGGATGTCCAGTTGATTGCGCCGCTCCCGTGGGTCGTGAAGCTCCATATTGTGAACGCTTATCTGCTGGTGGCCATCTTCGGTTTCTCTCGACTGGTTCACATGTTGGTCTTTCCCATCCAGTATCTGTGGCGACCTTATCAACTGGTCATCTGGAACTGGAATCGCTGGCGGATCAGAGGTCAGGCTCCCGCGTTGAGCCAACAGCCCGTGGAGGCGAGCGAGCCGATCAGAGAACCGATGACCAGACGACCGGCATTCACGAGGTGAAACGATGAGCTTGACGACGGCTAAGATCATTTCGCTCTTGGTCACCATCACCGGCGCTGTCGCCCTGTTGCGCGGAGCGAGTTTCCACTGGTTCAACAACCATCAAGGCTACGCGCCGGCGCAACCCATCGCTTTCTCGCATAAACTGCACGCCGGGGACAACCAAATCCCCTGCCTCTACTGCCATTGGGCGGCGGAGAAATCGAGCGTGGCGGGCATTCCCGCGGCGTCGATTTGCATGAATTGCCACTCCCAGATCCGAAAGGACGCGCCAGAGATCCAGAAGATCGCGCGGGCGCTCAAAGAGAACCGGCCCATTGCCTGGGTTCGCGTCCACGATCTGCCGGACTTCACCAGATTCAATCACAGCCGCCACGTTTGGGCAGGGATCAAATGCCAACAGTGCCATGGACCAGTGGAGACCATGGAGCGAATCTCTCAATTCCGATCGCTCTCCATGGGCATGTGCGTCGATTGTCACCGCACCCACCGCGTGGTCACCGTCGACGAATCGGGCAAGCCGATCATCACCCGGGAGCCGACGCGGGAGAAGTTGATGGCGTCAACCGACTGTTC
>RFHM01000261.1 GCA_003696865.1 Acidobacteriota bacterium
CAACAACCGTGTCGCCAAGTCCAACTTGTAGCTACGCCCTGCCCCGATGGCCCGCTGCCGGTCCGGCCGGCTCAACCGCTCCCGCTCCGCCTCTTCCCAGGCCGGAACGAATCGCTCGTAGAGCTCCTCAAACTCCCGAAGGGTCAGACCGGTGAGCGCTTTCACCCCTCCCGGTCGGCGACGCAAGGCCTCGTATCGCAACATCGTTCCCTCCCATCACTGTGGAAATGGACGGTAGGGCCTATTTTACCGCATCTCGCCTATTGTGCAACCACTCTAGTAGCGCAAACTTCCCGGCTCAATCTAAATCCACCCTCTTCCTGGAGGGTCTGTAACAGTTCCCGCAGGCTTGGGATCAAACCCTCCCTCCTGGCCCAGATCAGTAATCCGACGGTTCCCAGCACTTGTATCCCTAAACGGCGCGCTGTTCGTCGGGCCTCTTTCTCATCCAGCAAAATGACCTCTGCTCCTTCCTCACGGGCCAGAGCGATGGCCTCCGCTTCACCGGCATCCAGATCAGCGCGGAGAAGCCTCACATAGTCCTGGTCCTTCACCCGGCGTCGCTGAATCCAGGAGGCCGCCCGTACTTCCGACACTCCTGGACGATCTCCCCCGGTCTCCACGACCTCATCCCAAACAGCATCGGGGATCAGAACACCGTCGGCAAACCGGCATTGGAGGAGACGCAATTGCCCGATGCGGCTCAAAGCGATCAGCACGGAAGAGTCGGCCACCGCTTTCATCCGAGAGCCTCAAGGGTTTGGAGATCAGCTTCCAGTTCCTCCAGATCGTAATGGCGCGGTATTCCCTCCGCCGCCAGCAATTCATGAAAGCTCCATTTGGATAACCCGGCCAACTCGCGAGCCTTGCCGAAGGAGAGCAGACCTTTCTCATACAGTCGAAGGGCCAACTCGCGCCGCAAACGAGCCTCCTGCTCAGCAACCGGGATACGCAGAGCATCCCGTAAATCTGGAGGCAGTTCGATAGTTATCGTGCGCATATTGCGTCACCTCCTCCCTGTCATCACCTCACCTGTCTGCTCTTTGTCGTCATTATATCGTGTCCCTCCCCCGAAAGCAAACGTGGAGGCTTGCCCCGGGGGGCGTTTCTGTTTTAGAACAGGCAGGTGCTACACACCATCAGCGTGTCTCGCCCCGCTGGTGGCTTAGATGAAGGCTTGGCAGCATCATTGCAGCCGGGGGTGCGTCGCACCTGCCTCATCTGGGTGGGTGGCCCCCAAAGTGAAACGCACCCCGCCGTCTCGACACCTTGACAGCCGAAGCGAATGAGGTATGGTTTGCGCCCGAAGCAGGCCGCCGGCCCCAACGGAGACGACAACGCAGCCTGGGCCGGCGGTCCGCTGTTCTGCTTCTGGCGAGGGAATTACAAGGGGGACTTCCGCAGGCCCAACACCGTAGAAGCAGTGACGATGCTTTCAGGTCCATCTAGACCGGAACCCGCTCCCCGCGCAGCGCGATTCGGAGAACCGAAGCCAGGAAGTCGCTAGCGTCAAGGATTTCTAGCAGGACCAACCGCCCATCGTCCGTGAAATGGGCGATCAACGATTCTACCTGCTCTGCGTGGTCTATCGTGCCCTGCGGCATTATTTCGATGGAGAGCACATCTTCCTCTCGGTCATATCTCACTTTCATACCGTTCCCTCCTGCCGGGGTAGAAGGTGATAACCACCAGGTCCTCACGCTCACGGCGATAGACGACGCGCAGTACATGACGCTCCGTGATCCGTCTCTGAGCAATGTACTTGCCCCCCGGCTGCTCGATCACCACACGTCTGGCATCTCCAGCGTATCGGCAATCTGGCGTTCGGTCACGGGGAACCCATGTCGCTCCAGCACCTCGAACTTGTAACGGGCGTGCCGTGTGTAACGGATCGCCATACTCCCCCCGGGATAGACGTCGCTCATCGCTCTGTCAACATCCGGTCCAAGATCCTTCGCACCTGCTCCCGATCTTTGGTGGAGAAATACCAGTCTATCGTGCGCTTGAGTCCCTCTCGGAAGGGAACCTGAGGCTCCCAGCCCAAGAGCTTCTTGGCCAGGGAGTTGTCGGCCACCCGGTTCAGCGGTCCGGTGGGCATGTCGGGGCGCAGTTTGATCTCCGCCTTGTGGCCGGTGTACTCCAACACCATCTTCACCGCGTCAATCACCCGCACCCGCTCCATCGTGCCCAGGTTGACTGCCGTGCCGTCGTCTATCTTCTCGGCGGCCAGGATGGTGCCCCGCACGATGTCGTCAATGTAGGTCCAGTTACGCACCTGGGTGCCATCGCCCCAGACCTCGAAGGGGTTCTGTCCAATGAAGGCTTTGGCGATCATCGCGATGACGGCGTGGTTCTCCACCCCACGGGGGCCGTAAACGGTGAAGTAACGGCAGGAGGCCGCTTTCATCCCATATTCTCTGTAGTAGGCTTGGAGCGTTAACTCGGCCATCAACTTGGCCCAGCCATACATGTTATCGGCATCATAGGGCGGTTTGACCAGGTCCTCGGTCAGGTAAACCTCCTTGTCGGGATCGCTCTGAAGGAAGTTGGGATAAACACAGCCCGACGAGGCAAAGATGACTTTTTCGACTCCAGCCCGACGGGCTTCCCAGAAAACGAGCCCGTCCAAGAAGAGGTTGGAGGCCGGCCCGGCCTGGTGCAGGTCCACATAGCCGCGCCCGCCGTGATCGGCGGCCAGGTGGAAGACATACTCGATGCCTTGCATCGCTGCGCGGGTGATACCCGGCTCGCGCAGGTCGGCGTGGATGAACTCCACCGTACCGTTCGCCAGGTGCCCCTGGATGTTCTCCAGCTTGCCGCTGGAGAGGTCATCCACGATACGCACCTTAGCCCCACGCTCCACCAGGGCATCGGTGAGATGGGAGCCGATGAACGAGGCTCCGCCGGTGACGAGGACGTGACGGTTTTGCCAAAAGGACATATTCGCTTCCTCCTCGATTAAATTTTGATGGCAATCAGCGATTTTGTGAGTCCTAACACACGCTCATGCCAAATCTCAGCATCAGGGAATAGCTGCCTTAACTCCCGCTCATCTAACAGTCGAATTCCTTGCAGAAAGTCATCGCATTGTTGGGCAGTCGGCCGAGTCACCAGCCCCCAGACCGTGAAATTCCGCAGGAGCCGCTTCTGAACAGTCTTCGGAAAATAGTGGATGAATGGTGTGATCAAATGCGGCTCAACGGGGAACCGCTTATTCGGTGTCTGCACATAATAGCGAATGCCCACCCGTCTGATCTCCGAGGCAAAAGCCCTTTGATCAGCCGAATCCCCCACATGCTCGATAACCGAATTACTGTAGACCACATCGAAAGCTCCATCCTTGAAAGGCAGGTAGCGGCCGTCAGCAACAACCCAGGTGGTATTTTCCTTTTTCCCTCCCGGCATAGAGAGATTCAAAATGGTCAATCGAGGAAAGGCTGGAGCCAAGTTCCAGTTGAACTCGGTTCCTCCAACATCCAACACACGTGTATCCGGTGATAAATCAAAACGGTTCCAGAAATCACGCATTCGCTTTGTACGAAAAAATACCAGGAAGGGATGATACAATTGGTGGATATTCATTCATACCTCTCCGACACAAATTCAACCACTTGCCGGAAGCCCGCCACCATCCGCTTGTTGTCCCAATCGGCAATGATCCACCGGGCGTTCCGACCGGATTATTGAGAGGATTCGGACTATCGTTGATCGCAATCCATCGGGAGAATCATCAAGCTGATGTACCGGCCAGTTCCAACGGCATCAGCATTTCTACCCGGGCCAGGTCCCCTAACGAGAGATGGCTTGATGCTCCTAGAATCTCCATCCCCAACAATATCTCACCTTCGCCCATATCGAAAATGATGCCTTCAGCCACTTCCCGGTTGCGGACGAATTTCCCCTCGCGCAACTGGATGTAGAGGGCATCAGCCTGGACATTGTAAGTGACCTTCATCTCAAGCTAATTGCTTTTTCTGTACCTGTAGCAAAGATAGTCAAGAAAGCTATCAAATAAGAGATTACTCCAACCATAGTCGCCCGACTGAAGCCCAAGGCGATGGCTAAGGCGATCGCCAGCACCGATCCTAGCACAGAGGTGACGCCGTTGATCCCCCACATCCAAGGGATCATAGACTCGGCTCTGGCTCGCAACAGAGAAATTCCCAAAGGGAAAGGCATTCCCATTAAAAACCCCATTGGAAGCAGCAGCAAGATTGAGAGCATAATCCGAGAAGCAAGATTCAATCCGATGAATTTAGAGAACACACTTGGTAATACCAGGGTATACAAGACGGTGAGGCCACAGAGAAGAAGGAGTACGATGCGCAGCCAATCTGATGCGTGTGCCGATGGAACGAACCTGGTCAAAAAGCTGCCTACTGAACTGAAGAGCAAAAGCGAGAAGAGGACTACAGAGAGCGCATAGACAGGGTGGCCGAGGAAGAGAATAAACCTTTGCACTGCTGGCACTTCGATCATGATGAATCCCAAGCCCAAACAAGCAAAATAGAGGAGAAAAGGACTATATTTGTTGTCCCAATCCCTCCTTCTAAGCCTCAATGGGACGACAATTGAGAGTAGTGAGAGCAATAGCATTGCCACCGACAGACCACCAATAACGCTCACTGCTTCCATATTGGCATAGCTCCCACTTGTTTCAGGGATCCTACCGCCATGGAAAAAGTCGGTCATCTTCATCATATTGAAGAAAAAGGGCCTATCATCGGTCGGGGCCGAAATGTCCAGCGGGTATTTATGCCAAAACGCTGGCAGGTCATTAGCAGCGATCAGCGCTGCAATGTCCTTGTCTGTGGAAGTCCAGGGTGTATAAAGCAATTGAAAGCCCTCACGCTGGGCGATGTCGTGTACCGTTTGTATTTCATGATCGGAGAATGGCGATTTTTTTAACAACAACGTGGCCACACTGCCTGCACCACCTCGTGGGTTTAGCTTAGTGACTACCATCAAATGCTGCTCAGGCGCCTCAATGCCCGCTTCTCGCAGAGCCGTCAAGGCCAGCGAAACTAAGCGAAGCGTTTCACCCGGATTACCAGGAATATACCAGCGTGACATGGTCAAGATGCCATCCGGTTCAAGGTGGGCGAGGTAAATGAGAAAGGCTTCTTTGGTATAAAGATTGTTTTCCGAGAGTGTATAGGCACCAGCAGCGCTTGCCGCCCATGTATCTATCAACGAAGCTTGAATGATATCGAATGTTCGCTCTGAGCGAGTGATATAACTCCGGGCTTCGTCGATAATAATGTTTACCTCTGGATCACGATAGAGATCGCCAGCAAACTCTTTGAAACGATCCTTGACCAACCAAACGATTAAAGGATTAATCTCGACTCCATAAATCTCTCGTTGATCAAAGACTTTGGCAGCAAGGACGTCCCTTCCACCACCAGGCCCTATGATCAGCACCGATGCGTCTCGCTTGAGATAGTGAGCTAACGCTGTCACATCGTGTCTCAGGAATTCAAAGACCTTCAAGCCACCGTCATAGGCACTGATGGGCGTTGCCGCCTTGCCATCAATCCTGAGTACCATATAGCTGGGACTCTTTCCCCGATAGTTGTCACTAACGCCCCAACCGGGCGGTCGTCGGCTTGAGATAGGGCTCGAGACGATGATCCGTGACAATGCATTCCAACCCTCAAAAGATGCTCTCTTTTGAGG
>RFHM01000262.1 GCA_003696865.1 Acidobacteriota bacterium
CCTTTGAGCCGCTCGATGAACGAAGGGAGATTGGTCACCCGGACGACGGGAGTATATTCGACGGCCCCGGCCGAAGCTTTGGCCACGGTGTGAGTGAGCCCTGCCGATCGGTGCCTGGTGATGACCACGGCATCGACGCCGGCGCAGTGAGCGGTACGAATGATCGCACCGAGATTTTGGGGATCTTCCACCTGATCGAGCAGAACGAAGAGGGAATCCGGTCGAAGACGGGCGAGCACATCTTCCTTCTCCGCATAAGGACGTGGTGCGACGATGGCCACGATTCCCTGATGCCTGGCCGCTCCGACGATCCGAACCAGCGCTCTCTTCTCTACCCACTGAACGGGCACGCCTTGTGCTTTGGCTACGCTCACCAACTCCTGGACGTGCGAAGGCCGCACTCCTTTGGCGATCATCAGCTTGTGGATACGTCGAGATCCCGCCCTCAGAGCTTCCAGCACGGCATTGCGCCCGAAAATGACGGTCGTCTCTGATGGAGAGGAGAGAGAGGACGACGGTTTATTCCGTTTGTCGATGCCTCGTTGGTCCGCCATCTCCCCCTTCATCCCCCGAACGTTCGATGTTGATGCTCTGGTCGTTTCCGATCACCACGAGCTAAAGGGTAACAGACTGTGCTTCGATGTGCCATTGGCCGGAACAGATGGAGGGATCTCACCCGTGGCGAATCCCGCCGCAGCTCGAAACCGCCTCCAGGACGCCTTTTCACCAGCTCCAACCCATCCGGAGATCGATCCCCGCCGGACGAAGTCCATCGTGTCGTCCCGTTATCTTTGCTCACCTTGACAAGGGGTGCGCAGAGGGCTAATATGAAATCCTCGTGCGGGAGGCACGTACAGTCAATGGTAGACGGCCACCCTTACAAGGTGGAGGTTGTGGGTTCGAGTCCCACCGTGCCTACCAGTGAAGGCTCGAAGCATTGGCCGGGGCGGTAGTTCAGACGTGCAGAACGCCGGCCTGTCACGCCGGAGGTCGCGGGTTCAAGTCCCGTCCGCCCCGCCAGATATCCCTTCAGAGCATCTCCTCACCGCTTCACGGGTCTTGTTGTGACCGCGCTGAGTCCCTCTCCGATGGGCTTCGGGAGAACCGAACGTCCACGATGAAATGGCAGGCAACGATGGAGACATGACTTGGCGTCTAAAGGTGACGGATGCTGAGTCATATAACCTCCTTGGTACTTTGATGCTTGTTGCGCCCCGTCGCCCGATGATGGGGCGCATCTTCTCTCTGAACGAGGCAACTTCTCGCCTTCCCCGATCGTCTCTCAAAACAGAGAACCTCATAGCTCCTCCTTAGTCTAGAACAAATCGCGCCCCCCGATGGGCGCGTTTTTTTTAACCGGTCGCGATGAGACTCCGGTCTCGCTGCTGGACGCGCCGCCGAATCCTTCATCTTCGGCGACCTTCATCATGAAAGCGCCACTGGATTTGAACAACCAGCGGTGTCAGGCTAGAATGATTATTTTGGTTCTCGGCGAGCTTCGGGCGCGAAGCCGAGAGAGCATGTTGACACGGGAGGATATACGGATGCAAGCGACGCAGATCAGACGGGGGATGGTCATCAATGTGAGCGGAGATCCCTGCAAGGTGATGGAATTCCGTCATGTCACTCCTGGGAAAGGACAGGCTGTCGTTCAGACGCGACTGAGGAATCTTCGAACGGGAAGCTCTTTCGAGTATCGCTTCCGATCGACCGAATCGGTCGAACGCGTCATCCTCGACGAACAGCAGTTCGAATACCTCTATTACGATGGCACCAGTTATGTCTTCATGAACACGGAAACCTTCGAACAGATTTCGCTCTCCGAAGAGATCCTCGGCGAGGCCGTTCAGTACCTTCTCCCCAACGCCCGCATCACCATCGAGTTTTATCAAGGCGAACCCATCGGCATTCAATTGCCCCCGACCGTGGACCTGAAAGTGGTGGAGACGGAGCCCAGTTTGAAGGGAGCGACGGTCAGCGCCCAGAACAAACCGGCCAAGCTGGAGACGGGGCTCGTGGTCCAGGTTCCTCCCTTCGTG
The DNA here is from genome assembly GCA_003696865.1 of Acidobacteriota bacterium. GTDB lineage: Bacteria > Acidobacteriota > Blastocatellia > HR10 > J050 > J050. The sequence goes on from RFHM01000262.1 coordinate 2,040, forward strand.
GAGCCCGGCGACATCGTCCGCATCGATACGGCCGAGGGAACCTACCTGGAACGCGTGAAAGGGTGATGGCGACCATTCCAAGAGCCGAGGTTCAGTGACCATGTACGCGCTGTACACGCTTGGTTTGGTTTTGACGGCGGTCGCCCTCTCTCCTTATTTCATCTATCAAGCCGTTCGACACAAGAAATATCTTTCCACATGGCGTGAGCGCCTCGGTCACATCGGCCATCTGGAGTCATCCGGCGCGGCGACCGTCTGGGTGCATGCCGTCTCCGTCGGCGAAACATTGGCCGTGTATCCCCTCCTCCGTGTGCTCCATGATCGTGCGCCCGAGGTGAAGATCGTCGTCTCCACAGTGACGGAGACGGGACAAGCCGTGGCTCGCCGACGGTTCGGTGAGTGGGCCCGCGTGATCTACTTCCCCTTCGACTTCGGATTCAGCGTTCGCCGTTGTCTCGAGGCCATCAACCCATCCCTCGTCCTCGTCGTCGAGACGGAGATCTGGCCGACATTCTTACGGCTCTGTCGTCGCCGCGGTATCCCGGTCATTCTGGTCAATGGGCGAATCTCGAATCGCTCATTCGCCGGCTATCGCACCGTTCGCTCTTTCATGGAGCGCGTCCTGGATCATTTCACCCTTCTGCTCATGCAGAGTGCCCGAGATGCCGAACGGATCTTGGCCCTGGGCGCCGATCCCGGGCGAGTGATGGTCACCGGTAACCTGAAATACGACCTGGAGATTCCCAACGTCGATCAAAAGATAAGCGAGCTGAATGACGTATTCGATCTCACCGGCAGTCCCCTCATCGTCGCCGGGAGCACGGCGTCTGGCGAAGAGAAGTGGGTACTCGAAGCCTTCGCCATCCTCTCCCAGAAGTCTGGGATGGAAAACGTACGCCTGCTGCTCGCTCCCAGACACCCGGAACGGTTCGGTGAGGTGGCGGCCCTCATCGAGCGAATGGGATTCGATTTCGTTCGGCGCAGTGAGGCGAAGGGAGAGAGGGTGGAGCGATCCTCCCGGGTCATTCTTCTGGACACGCTAGGAGAGTTGGCCGCCGTCTATGCCACCGCCGATGTCGTATTCGTCGGCGGCTCACTGGTGCCCGTTGGCGGCCATAATATCCTGGAACCGGCTCTGTTCGGCAAACCCATCGTGATCGGGCCGTACACGTCGAACTTCCAAGCCATCGTCGACGAATTCAAGGCCGAACATGCCCTCATCCAGTTGTCGCCACCATCGCCGGGTTCATATGAACAACGGCTCGCCGACATCTTCGAACAATTGTTCACCGACGCTCGTCGCCGAGAGGAGCTGGGACGGCGAGCGCGTCACCTGCTGGATCGAAATCGAGGAGCCACCGAGCGAACCCTGGCCGAGATCGGTCGATTCCTCGGAGCGATTGATCGGGCATCGTCGAACGGAGGAGTTCACTGAACGGTGACCACGGATACCCGACCACCTGCCCCGCACCACTGGATCATGAACCTTCCCCGCCCCATTCTGGCCGGTCTGGCCAAATGCTACGCGCTCGGCGTCCGGCTTCGCCTGGCCCTCTATCATACCGGCTATTTGAAATCCAGGCGACTCAACACGATGACCATCAGCGTGGGGAATATCACCGTGGGAGGAACGGGGAAGACGCCACTGGTCGAGTATCTCGCCCGCGCGCTCACCGGGCAGGGGTACAAGGTCGCCATCCTCACGCGCGGATATGGGCGAAAACACCCACGACGTCGCCAACTCGTTTCCGACGGGGAGAAGATCCTGGACGATGCCCATCTCGCTGGAGACGAACCGCTCCTGTTGGCCAAACATCTGCCGGGCGTGATCATCGTTGCCGATGCTCACCGGTACGAAGCGGGACGCTGGGTGGAGCAACGCTACGCACCGGATGTCATCATCCTGGACGATGGATTTCAACATCTGGCCCTGGAACGCCATCTCGATCTTTTGGTCATCGATGCGCTCGATCCCTTCGGTGGCGAGCATCCGCTTCCCCTCGGCCGGCTACGGGAACCGCTCAGTGAGATGACGCGCACCAGCGCCATTGTGATCACGCACGCTGATCGTCCCTTCGATCAATCGGGGCTCACTATGAGTATCCAAGCGCTGGCCGGCGATAAACCGGTGTTCTACGCTTACCGAGAAGCGACCGGACTCCTCAATCCGCGCTCCGAAGAGAGGGTGCCTCCTCAGCGACTCGAACGACGCCGGATCGCCGTCTTTTGTGCCATCGGTCAGCCGATGAGGTTCGTCGAGGACGTGAGCCATTTCGGAGCCCGCGTCGTCGCTCACCGGGCATTCCCCGATCATCATTTCTTTTCCCAGGACGATCTCCACCGAGTATATGCCCGAGCGCGAAGGGCAGGAGCGGAATGGATACTGACGACGGAAAAGGATTGGATGCGGTTGAGATCGCTCGATCTTCCTTCGGATCCGCCTTTGTGGGTTGTTCAATCCGAACTCAGGCTGATTGACGAGGCGAGATTCATGAGTTTCATCTTGAGGAAAGTGATGGAGGAGACCGCGAAACCTCCCTCCGATTAACCCGGTCACCCTTCGGCGCGACGGAGCAACTCCAGCGCTTTCTCCAACTGACGGTCTTCCTTAGACGGTTTCTCCACTTTCGGCGCTTCTTCTCGGGGCAATCCCTCTTCCTCCAGTTCCTCGGGCGTGGGCAATTCGGCCAAATCGGCTCGACGCACCTCCACGTTGGGCCTCACGCCGCTGGTGGCCGACGTCGCGCCCATGAAGGGCTTGCCCGACGGGGATGCATATTTCTTCGTCGTGATCAGCAATCCCCCACCATCGCGAAGGCGAAATAGCTCCTGCTCGCCGCCCACGCCGAAGGTCCGCTCGCCGACGACGTCACCGCGTTTGTTCTCCAGAATGGCCGCCGCCACCACCTCAGCGGCATTGGCCGTCGTTCGATCGACGAGCACGGCCAGGGGACCTTTGAACAATCGCTTGTCGCGCCGCGCCGAGAATTGCCTCACGACCTGACCCTCCTTGCCCAACTCCTTGGCCAACGTCCCTTCTGCGATGAACAGATTGGCCACCTCGACGCCTTGCGCGAGTTCACCATTGGCCGTCCCGCGCAGATCCAACACCAAGCGTTTCGCTCCCCGATTCATCAGATCCAGCAATGTGGCCCTCACCTTGGCCGGCTGGCCGGGGGCCAAGCTCAACACCTGGAGATAGCCGACGCCCGGCTCGAGCATCTTCCCCGTGGGATCGGGCTGGGTCACCGGACCGGGATGTAAGGTGATCGTCTCGGACCGCCCTCGACGGAAGAGTTTGAGCGTCACGTCCTTCCCGTTCGATCGCTGAAGTATCTCCACAGCATCGTAGAGGCTCATATCCCGCGTCGCGCGTCCGTTGACGTATTCGATGACATCGCCGGCCTGGACACCCGCTGCTTCGGCGGGACTGCCGCTGAGGACCGAGACCACATAAGCATACCCGGCCACCTTGGAGAGCGTCATGCCAAATGGCCCCGCATATTCCGATGCTGTGGGTCGGAAACGCCGCACCTGATCTGGCGTCAAATAGGCACTGTAGGGATCTAATCCTTCGGCCAGACCACGCAGCGCTCCAATACGCACTTTCTCCAGATCGGGCTCATCGACATAATCCTCCACGATGCGGGTGAGCACCTCGTGGAAAATGGTCATTTGCGAGTAGGGATCATTGCTGGCGATGACCCCATAGCGCGGCAGCAATCCTCCGGCAATGGCATAAACCGCAATCACCGAGGAGAGGATCAAGACGGCCAATTTCAATTTCATACCCATCAAGCGCTGACTCCTCGTTGTGTTTCGAATTGAGATGATACACCACAACGGGAAGGGATCACAACCCGATGAATGACCGCTCGGTGGGTTCCATCCGGAAGCAGAGCCTCGACATGATATCGGGTGCGCCCCGCTCCATCCAGGTCGCGCTCCCGGTTCAGGGGAAGATCAACGCTTTCCATTCGGTCATCGCTTCCATCGTATGGCGAACGCTCTCTCGACCTTGTCCCGATTGGTTCATGCCCCCGAATGGCACGTGCTCGGCGCGGAATGTGGGCACGTCATTGACCACGATGCCGCCGGAGCGAAGTCGATCGAATGCCTGTAAGACGCGGTGCACGTTGCCGGTGAATATGCCCGCCTGGAGTCCGTACACGGGATCGTTCGCTTCGGCCAACCCCGCCTCCCAATCGGGCACCGATGAGACGGTGACCACGGGAGCGAAAACCTCCTGACAGACGACGCGCATCTCCGGCGTGACATTGATGAGAACCGTCGGCTCCATCCACGCCCCGTCGCGTTCCCCGCCGGCGATCACTTCCGCTCCGGCAGCGACGGCCTCTCGAACCCAGGCTTGGGCGCGGGCCGCCGCCGCCTCGGTGATCATGGGCCCCAATAATGACTGCTCATCTCGCGGATCTCGTGGTCGCAGCTTCCTCGCCGCCCCGGTGAATTTCTCGACGAACGCCTCATAGACGGGCTCCACGACGTAGATGCGCTGCACGCCGACGCAGACCTGTCCCGCATACACGAATGCGCCGAACAGACATCGACCGACGGCGTGATCCACATCGGCGTCTTCGGCGACGACCACTGCTCCGTTCCCTCCCAGTTCTAAAAGCGTTCGCTTCTTGCCACAGATATTCTTCAAATGCCATCCCACGCGATCGCTGCCGGTGAACGTGAGCAGCGCGAATCGCTCATCACGAACGAGACGCTCGGCGACCTCATTGGTACATGGCAGCAGAGCGAAACATCCCGCCGGCGCGCCCACTTCATGGATGACTTCCGTCAGCAGAAGGGCCGTCCACGGCGTCTGCGGAGCCGGTTTGAGCAACACGGGGCATCCGGCGGCCAGCGCGGGAGCAATTTTGTGCGCCGGGAGATTGAGCGGAAAATTGAACGCCGGAATGGCCAACACTGGGCCCACGGGGACGCGTCGCGTCAAGGCCATCCGCATGGGCGTGCCCGATGAACTGGGCACATCGGGGAGCAAGTCGAGCGGCAACAGTTCGCCGAACAAGTGATTGACCTCTTCGGCCGACAAGGCGAACGTGTGGATGGCGCGATGAACTTCGGCGCGCGCCGCCGTGATCGGTTTGGCCGCTTCCAGACAGATGGCCCGAGCGAACTCTTCGCGACGGGCTTCCAGCTTCTCGGCGATCCGGCCGAGCAGTCGCGCTCGCTCGAAGGCCGGTTGACGGGCGAAACTTTCCGCAGCCCGGGCGATGCTCTCTATCGCCCTCTCCGCCTGCTCCTCGGATGCCAGGCCGATCTCGGCTAATGGTTCCCCGTCGATCGGGGAACGGAGCACGTGGTGTGTGGCCGCCTCATGCCACTGACCATCGTAATAGAGTCCCCATCGTTTCATCATCGCTGTTCCTGGGAGAATTTGAATCGCCGCGCCTTCAACTCGTACCGGGGAAGACTCCCCCGGTCGACGACTCGGACCACGGGCCGCAGGTTGAGACGCTCGTGGACATGCTGCTCGAGCGCGGCGGCCACATCGGCGGGCCTCTGACCATTGACTTCGATCCGGATGACGAGTTCGGCCATGGCGCGGCGATGTTCGACGCTGACTTCGAACTCCTCGATGTCGGGAAACGCGCGAATGAGATTCTCCAGCGCACTGGGGAAGACGTTGATCCCGCGGATGATGAACATGTGGTCGATGCGCCCGAGGACCCCGCCGCGAAGCACCGCCGTGGTTCGTCCGCAGGGACAGGGCCGACGAGTCAACTCGACGAGATCGCCGGTCCGGTAACGAATGACGGGACTCCCCACCCGTCCCAGGTTGGTGAGCACCAGCTCCCCCCGCTGCACGCCTTCGGCGTCGGGTTCGACGAGGGCCTGCGTCTCCGGATCAATCACTTCGGCGATGAACTCGGCTTCGTTGATATGCATGTGATCCCGTTCGCCACAACTATATCCCCAGGCGCCGACTTCGGTCGCTCCGGCGTGATCGACGCAACGCGCTCCCCAGACCGCCTCGATGCGCGATTTGACGTTGGGCACGCTGGCCCCCGGCTCGCCAGCATGGATGGTAATCCGGATGGTGCTGCCGGCCAGGTCGATCCCGCTCTCTCTGGCCACTTCGGCGAGCCGCAAAGCATAGGTCGGCGTACAGACGAGAACCGTCGCTTCGTTCTCCAACAACGTTTCCAGCCGCTGTCTGGAGCTGAGTCCCCCTCCCGGCATCACCATGGCGCCCAGCCGTTGCCCGGCCTCGAACGCCGTCCAGAACCCGATGAACGGTCCGAAGGAGAAGGCTACGAAGATGCGATCATCCGGATGCACTCCCGCTGCACGGTATATCTCCCGCCAGCAATCGAGCCACCATTGCCAACTCTCCGCCGTGTCCAACCAACGGAGCGGCCGTCCCGTCGTCCCCGACGTTTGATGAATACGGGTGTAGCGAGACAGAGGAAACGTCAGGTCACGCCCGAATGGAGGATGGCGTTGCTGGTCATCGACCAACTCCGACTTCAGAGTGAAGGGGAGGGCGGGCAACTCATCGAGCCTCGGGGGGCGGCGAACGGAGAATCCCAAGGGCTCGTATTTCGCCCGATAGAAAGCATTGTCGCGCATCACCCGCTCCATGAGGGTGCGAAATTTCTCCTTCTGCCGCTCGAGAATATCACTCTCATTGGGCACCATCTGGTGTGTCATGGCGATCTCCTGTGAGCGATGAACGGTGACCGGCCGTCGCCTCGCTCGATCGGAGGCGAGGTCACTCTCGACCGGACGCCGAAGACTCGTCGCTCTCCAAATCGAGGGGGTGACCGTTGAGCGTCGCTCGCGTCTTAACCGGCACGGGATGGATGAGCGACTGGAGAGTGAAACAGGTTTGCTCTCCCATCTTGATCAGGTGTCGAATCTTCTCCGGTGGCTCATCGGATTCCACGGCGATCTCCGTCTCCAGACCGAGCGGTCCTCCCCTCAACGTCCCCGCTAGTGCTGATCCCTTCATATAGAAGCGCGTCACTTGCTTGAGTCGAATCGAACGGACATCGAGCTTGGTGATTTTCCCGAACCGGGAAAGTTGTGTCAACAGTCAAAAGGCGATGGCCGCGCTGAAATAGGCCAGCGGCGGTGGCGCCGTATCATCGCCGCCCAAATAGGCTCCCTCATCGCAGATGATCGCAAAGGTACTGCCGACGGGCTGCTCCAGCGTCACAACGGCCCGTTTCTTCATGCCGTCCAGGCTCTCGGCCTCTAACGAGACGATGAGTTCTCGGTCCTGGTGGGGTTGGAGGCTTCCAGGAACACCTCCCTTCCCCGGTTTGGCTTTACGAGCGACGAGCTTTCTGACGATCTCTTCCATCGTGTCATACCTCCTTGGCTATGATGTAGACTCCCGGAGCAGAGACTCCAGGAAGGGCGCGCCGGATTCTCTTCACCTCTCCGCTGAGCGCATACTTTCACGAACTCCCTTCTCCAACGTTCAACGCTCCGGCTCTGCCTCTTCACCGCAGCGTGCGCCTGTCTTTTCTGAACGCCAGAACCGAATGATGGTTTCGGAGCTCACGACGAGGCCAAAATACTGCTCGATGTTCCGCAGCGCCGCCCGATGCTCGTCCGGATCCGTCGCCGCCGTGCAATCGGAGAGGAAGACGATCGAATACCCGCGCATGAAGCCGTCTCGCGCCGTCGATTCCACGCAGACGTTGCTCGCCACGCCGGTCATGATGAGCGTCCGGATGCCGCGCGCTCGCAACACCAGATCGAGGTCCGTGTTCACGAACCCACTATATCGCCGCTTGACGATGACGCGTTCATCCCTGGCCGGCGCCACGCGGTAAAATTCGGCGCCCCAGGAGCCGGCGAGACACAGAGTCTCTCGCCTGCCGGCCAATTGCTGGGAGACCAGAGCGCGATGGCGCGTCCAGGAATCGTTCTCCGTTTTCAGGTAAATGATGGGGAGGCCGGCGCGCCGCGCCTCCTGGATGAAATCGAGCAACCTGGGGATCATGCGTTGAATATGGGAAACATCCTTGCCCGCCCGGGCGAGAGCCCCGTTCGGGTGGCAAAAATCGTTCTGCACGTCCACGACGAGCAGAGCGGTTCGATCGATCCCCAGGTGTGTCTTCAACGCTTCGACTCGCATGGTCGTTGAGCGCTCTCACCAATGACGCTTCGCCCACCTCCATCAACCGAGGCCCGCCTCCGGGCAGACGGGCCTCGACCGGGCCCAGCGATCACCTCAGAAGAGGATCTTCAGCCCGAACTGAATTTGCCGCGATGTGGTGGACGTCTTGGTAATCCGCCCGGCGGCTCCACTGGGTATCCCCGAGGGATCGAGAAACACGAATCGAAACGGGCGATCCGGCGTGGCGAAATTGGCGCGGTTGAAGATATTGAAGATCTCGGTCCGGAACTGGATATCCACTTTTTCGCCGATGGAGGTCGTCTTGAACAGCGAGAAGTCGAAGTTGGCCAGTCCGGGACCGATGAGCGTGTTCCTCCCCAAATTGCCGAGGAAGCCCGCCGGCTGGAGTTCGAAGGCATTGGGATCGAACCACCGATCCGGCGAGCCGATCTTGGGATTGTTGCTCGCCCCTGGCTTGACATTTGGCCGATCGTGACGGAACGGACCAATGGCGAAGGTTCGCGCGCGATCGAAGGCATTCTCCACGGTGAACGGATTGCCCGAGGCCAGAGTGAGGATGCCGTTGATCTGCCATCCCTCAAGCAACTTGCCGGCGAAACCGCGCAAGTCACTCCCCCACGCGCGGTCCGGACCGATGGGCAGCTCATAAGAGAAATTGAACACGAAGTTGTTCCTCACGTCGAACCCGGAGAGCGACTTGTCCAGATCGCGCTGGAACCAATCGAACAGGATGGTCGGGCTGTTTTCCAGGTCGCGGAGGATCGGCGGCGCGTTGTCGATGGCCTTGGAGAAGGTATATGAAGCTTGCATTTGGAACCCATGACTCATCTGCTTCCTCACCCTCACCTGCAATCCGTGATACCAGGAGTCGCTGCCGAAGTCGCGAATATTGATGGCGGCGAAGTTTGGATTCATGCGCTGCGGTCGTCCCGGTGGGAAGAAGGCGCGCCCATCGGACAGGATCTCTCGACGATTGAAGTTGATCTCGGCTGGCGCCGCCAAATGCACCCCGCGATTGCCCACATAGCCGATGGTGAACACGACATCGGGCAGGAGTTCGCGTTCGATGGTGAGATTCCACTGCATGGTGTAGGGACTCTTGGCATCGTATTCCAGCGGAAAGACGATGACCGGCTTGAAGGGATCGGGAATGGGCGCCTTGGGGAACGCCCGGCGAGCCGGCGGCCCGCCGATGAGCACCGTCTTGACCGGCGGCTGGCTGAGCCGGAAGACGAAGTTGAGATTGGCCTCGGTCAACTGCTGGAAGAAAATCCCGAATCCGCCGCGGATGGATGTCTTGCCATCCCCGAACGGGTCCCAAGCGAAACCTATCCGAGGCATGAAATTCTTCAACGATGGATTCTGAATGGGTTTGTTGGAGACGACGCTGGCCTCGGCATCGTGCAGTGGATCCTTGAAATTCCTCACCGGCTTGAGCTCATCCTGAGGAGTGGTCATGAATTCGTAACGAAAGCCCAAGTTCACCGTGAGCCTGGACGTGGCTCGCCAATCGTCTTGAACGTAGAATCCGAAAACGCTGAATCGTTGCGCACTCGTGTAATCGCTGCCGGGGATGTCTTTGATGAACGAGACGGGAATGCCCTGCAGGAAATTCACCAATCCATCGAACACGAACTGTCCCTTGTCCTGGAAGAGGCGATTGTCGTTGTACTGAAAGCGCTTGGCGACGAATCCGAGCTTGAGTCCGTGACTCCCGGTCGTGTAAGAGACGTCATCGCTCACCTGAAACTCGTTCTGGATGGTATGTCCGGCGCCCCCACTGGTGTTCCCAACCAGGGAGAGCCCCTGAACGTTGATCGCGCCCATGCCGGTATTATCGCCGACGAAGAAGGAGAGATCCGGTCGGAATCGTTCCGGGAAATTCAGTTCGACGATCGTCGCGCGATTGAAACCGAAACGAAACGTGTTCACCCACTGCGGCGAGAGAATCCCCGTGTGCTGGATGGTCGCCAGTTGCTGGCGACTCTCGCGCACGCTGAACGCCATTTCCCGGTCGGCCCCGAACAAGCTGCCCAACGGGGGGAATTGCCTCTCGGCATCGTCGATGGAGTAGCGCACGAACAGCGATTGCCGGTCGGAGATCTGATGATCGATCTTGACGACATAGAAATCCTCGTCGGTGGGAAGATTCACGCCGAAGATGAATTCGCCCGTGCCATCGCCAAAATCCCGTCCATTGGGAAGAGGAAACAGATCCAGGAAGGGTCGAACCGCCGAGTTGACCTCTATAGCGCCACTGGGGAGATTTCCCTGGCGAGCCTCGGCCGTGGGGACGCGGGCGAATCGGGTCACGCCCAAGCGTTCCCGCAGACCCTCGTAGCTGGTGAAGAAGAACGTCCGGTCTCGCAGGATAGGCCCGCCCAGCGTGAAGCCGAACTGATTGCGTTTGAACTCCGGTTTGTCTCGAAGATCGAAGAAATTGCGCGCATCCAGATTGTCGTTGCGGAGAAATTCGAACACCGACCCGTGAAATTCATTGGTGCCCGATCGGGTGACCGCGTTGATCACGCCTCCGGCGGCCCGCCCGTATTCGGCGCTGTAGGTCCCGGTGATGGTTTCGAACTCCTGAATCGTATCCACGCCGAGGAGAACGCCGGCGGCGCTTCCCGGAGCGTTCCCGAAGGCGTCCAGAGCGTCGATGCCATCGATGAGAATGTTATTCAGTTCCGGCCGAATCCCATTCATCACCAGGCGCACGCCGCTCCCACCGAAGCCGGCTCCGGTGGCGTCGCTGGAGAGGGCGTTGGTGAATAGCGTCACTCCGGCTTCCAATACCGAGAGATCGGCAAACGATCGTCCGTTCAAAGGGAGATTCCGGATCTGCTCGGGATCGATGAGCCCAGAAATTGTGGCATTGGTCGTGTTGACCAACCGCGCTCCACCGGTGACGACGATCTCCTCGGTGATCTGGCCGACCTTCATGACGATATCCACGACGACTTCGCGCCCCAGAGTGAGAACGATGTTCCGTCGGATGGCCGACTGGAAGCCTTCGTGAGTCGCTCGGATCTCATACTCGCCCACAGGAAGACGAGGCGCTCGATAGCGTCCATGATCATCGGTGGTGAGCGTTCTCGTCGTTCCCGTAGCCACGTGGGTGATGGTCACCGACACTCCCGGGAGAACGGCGCCCCGCTCATCGGTCACCGTTCCCGAGATGGTTCCCGTAGTCACCTGAGCGATGGCCGGGGGCGTCGCCCATCCCACCAGGAGCGAGACGAGCAGGATCCCACGGAAAAGAGAGCCAATACGCGCAGAGATTGGCTTTTGCCTCCTCATAGTCCCTCCTTTGGATATTGATGAATGATGCCGCGCATTCCATCCGCGAGTTGCTCATCGCCGCTCGTCCCCGGGCGATTCCCCTCACCGGCTTCTCGTCTCGAGGACATCGTACGAGCGATTGCCGTGTCTCGCTCCTCTCGTCGAGCCGGCGATCGATTCACGTCTTGGTTCGAAGCCGAAGGCGGTTCCCCGTCTTTTTGATGCGCACCCGCGGGATGACCACCCGGCCCCACTCATCGGCGCTCACGTCGCGAGGGGGTTCGACATATTGTCCGGAAGCCAGGTCGATGTTTTCGAAGAGATACTTCTGCCCCGGCTCGTGTCTCAGCTTCTGCAGGCGACGTATGGTGACATCGGCCACTATTTCGGCATGGGGAGCCGCTTCGGCGACGAACACGGTGACTTCGTACCGGTAACTGAGATCGATGATGCCGTGACGGGACCAATCCAGATACCCGTTGATCGTGCCCTGTCGATCGCCACTCAACAGCCCATCGGGAGCCTCCAGACACCGTTGAACGAACGACGCCGTCGTCCCCAGATCGGTTCTCTGGCTCGTGCCGCGCTGTGCGCATCGAATCAAGTCATACCCGTCGCCGAGATCGCTGTTTCCAGAGGCGTTCTGGAAAGCGAGGAGGCTTTGATTCACAACATACTCGTAGAGCCGATGACGCTGGAAAGCCGTCGCAAAGAAGGCATCCGGAGGCTGAAAAGAATGGCCCGAAGTTATGAAATAAAACTGAAACGGCTGACGCGCCTCTTCCAGAGCCTTGACCATGAGCGGCTTCTCGTGCCATCCGGTCACATTGTCGAATTTTCCATGGAACATCAACATCATGGGAAGATCGATGCCCGGATTCCGACTCACCAGCCCTCGAAAATTGATGCGATCATAGACGCCCAATCCATCCCCCATGCTCCGGAACATGCCGCGATCTTCCGGCGTGGGCAGGTTCTGCTGCCTGGTGCCGAAGATACTATGGAACCGCGCCGTAATCGGCGCGGCCCCGCCGCGTTCCAGATCCCATGCCGAAATCTTCTCGCCCGGATGGCGGGGATCATCGATCATCTCATCTCCATCGGCGCGAAAATCGTAACGCGGCATGTTCAACCACAAAGCGGCGATCTCCCGGGGAAAAGCGAGGCCGTACATGAGCGCGCCCACCGCTCCAAATGACGTGCCGGCACAATAGATCCGATTCCGATCGACGCGAAAGCGGCGCTCCACCCATTGGACCACGTATCGGATCCGGCGGAGCGTATACGGTTCGACCCGCCCGTTCTCCAGTGGCTCAGACGTGCCCAGATTGGCCGCATAGCCCAGCCAGAGCGTGTTCACCGCCGGTGGATATCCGGTGTGCGGCGGCGGATCATCCACGCCGAGAAGGATCTCATGGGGATGCCCCGTCGGCTGCAACGCTTCGGTGAAAATCCCATTCCCTCCATGAAAGCCAATGACCAGCGGTTGAGGCTGAGTGGCGTGAAGATCAACGCCTCGAAGCAGAAAGTTGAAGTGGATGTCCTTGGTCTCATAGGTGTTGGCCATGGGCGGAAGCAACGGCGTTTCGTTGGCATTGACGAAATGAACGTAACGAGGCGTAGGGATGCCATCGACGAGCGTCATCCCTTGAAAGATGGGTTCCGGCCAGTCCACCCGCTCCTTCACCGGCACGGAGAGGGAATTCGATTCGCTCACCGCCGTATTCTCCACGCCATCGACGATGGCCGTCACCGCATAGTAGAAAGCCCCATCCTCGGGCGTCGTATAGACGAAGAGTCCGCGACCTGCGGGAACGTCTTCGCCTTCCACCACGCGCAATTGAACCGGCCTGTTTTCCACGCGAGGATCAGAAGCGCGCAGATTATAACTGGAATCAGGACTCACTTCGGCCAGCTTGATCGCTGGGGAGACCTTCTCAATACGCCGTCGACTTCGATAAATCGCATACTTGATCTCGCCGGCCAGTGGTTCCTCCACCTCATCGAAGGTGAGAAACGTTTGACCGGAGCGATGAAAGGCGCGCAAATTTCTGACCTGCAGGTGTCGATCGACTTCCCGGTTCATGAGGACCCCCATGAAGATCACTCCTAGAGCGAACAGCGTCACGGACGCCCGTGCATCTTGTTTCCACAGACTCATCGCCCTTAAAATCGAATCTCTCTCGTCGCCATGACCATCCCTTTGTCGTCGGGCCACTCGTAGAACAGCTTGTAGATGAGCTTGGCCTTCACGAGGCCCGTCTCAACGGGCAGCGCATAGCGAAAATCCCGACGCTCGCCCGGCTTCAGCCGATTGTCGTGGACATCGAGATCGAACGAGTGGCGACGGTGGAGGGTGACATTCCCTCGTCCATCTTCCACGACCACGTCGAGCACGACGGCGCGCCATCCGGCGCCGGGCAAAGCATGTCCCGTGGCGGAATTGGTGACGGAAACGATCGCCAGGCGATTCTCCACTCGCATCTGGAGCGAGGCGGCCGACCTCACGAAGTCCCGATCGCGGCTGCCCAGGAACGTATGACGACGCGTCACCCTCTTGGGCATATCGGGCAACGCCCAATGCTGCACCGATGGACGTTCGATCCCCGGCATATGACAGGTTTGACAGGTGATGCCCAATCGGGCATAGCGACTGGTTTTCCAATCGTCCACCTGATTGAACCATCGACCTTGACCGTGACACGGCAGGCACGCCCGCACCGATCGATATCTCTCGTCCTTCTGCGTCTTGTGAGGTGCCCGCGTCTGGAAGGGACCATGCATGACGAAATCCCGATCGGCATGACAGGCGATACAATCGACGCCTCGCTCTCGAGCTGCCGCTCTCAACTCGGGCATGGCGCTCAATCCCGCGCTCAATATGAGCTTCGGGGCGTGACACGGCAAACACGTCTCTTCACTGGTGGGATTCTCGGCGATGAAGGCTCGGTACGTTGGATTCGTCCAGGCCCGAGCATGCCCGGAAGCCCTCCACTCGCGTGCGATCTCCCGGTGACAATCGTCGCAACGGATGACCTCCCTCAATCGCTCCACATCGACGCCTTGCGCCAGTGGCGCGCGCTGAGCACAGAGGGAGCCGATGGCCGCACCTATGGCCAGCATGAAACACCCCTTCCACAACCAATGCCGCCCATCGCCTTTGATCCCGGAAGTGGCTCCCGGTCGGCGCACCGAGGACGACATTGGCCAGCGGGTGATCTCGCATCTCGGCCGGAGCATGATGCGATCGCCTCTCCAATCGGGACGGCTCACCTCAGGTCAAAAGATTCGCCTTCTCGTGGACGATGTAATCGGCAGTTCGCGTGGCCAAGGCCTGAATGGTGAGCGTCGGATTGCCACCCGTGGACGTCACAAAGACGCTCCCATCACAAATGAACAGGTTCTTCACGTCATGTGACTGACAAAAGGGGTTCACTACCGACCGGCTCGGATCGGTCCCCATACGACAGGTGCCCATCAAGTGAGCCGTGCCTCGGGCTGGGCTCCCGATGGTCTTCACCGCACCGGCAGCGCGCATGATGTCCTCGGCCATCTGGATGGAGTGGGCGCGAAGTTTGATCTCGTTCTCGCCATAGGAATAGGTCACCCGAGGCAACGGCATGCCATGTTCATCCTTGAGTTCGGGATCGAGCGTCACCGTATTCTTTTCGTTGGGCAAATCCTCACCGCTCAGGAAGAGCGCCGCGTAATAGGCGTAGCCTCGCATGAAATCCATGAGATCGTCGCCCCACACGTGGCCCATGAACCCGTTGGCCAGCGTGATAGGCCCGGCGTAGAATGTTTCCATCGTATAACCGCGCACGAAGCCGCGTCGGTGATCGGTCTCGTAGAAATCCTGGATGATGAGTCCCTGTGGCAGTCCTTTGTAGCTGTTGATCTTTTGCTCGAAGCGCCCGAACACCGCGGCGACGGTATTGTGCATGAAGTATTTCCCCACCAATCCGCTACTGTTGGCCAGACCTTGAGGGAAGAGATTGGACGTGGAATTCAACAGGAGTCGCGGCGTGTTCACCGCATTGCAGGCGACGATGAACAGTTTGGCTTTCTGTCGCTGCTCGCGACCACGCTCGTCGATGTAGATGAAGGCTTCGACGAGCCCTCTCTTGTTCACCTCCAACCGCAGGCCCTTACAACGAGGCCTGATCACCGCCCCATGGGCTTCCGCTTTGGGCACGTAGACGAGATCCGTGCTGCTCTTGGCCGTCATCTGGCAGCCTTCGAAACAGAAGCCACATTGGTTACACGGGAATCGCCCATCGTAAGGGCGCGAGAGAATGGCCAGCGGCGCCGGGACGGGATGTAATCCCAGCCGTCGAGCGCCTCGGGCGATGACCTGGCTGTTGGTGTTCAGCTCGTGAGGCGGAAGCGGATAGGGACCGCGGGGGACATCGAAGGGGTTGGTGTTGGAGCCCGCCACGCCAAGCGTTCTCTCCACTTTGTCGTAGTATGGCTCCAGGTCCTTGTACGTGATCGGCCAATCCTCGGCAACGCCATCGAGACTGCGCACGCGGAAATCGGATTCATGGAATCGCAGCGAGATGGCCGAATAGTGAACCGTTCCACCGCCCACGGCTTTGACCATGAAGATCTTGATGGGATCGTTCCCATCGAGCACGATGCGAGCGCGATCGAAGATCTTCATGGCGTAGAGCTCATCATTGCGAAAATCCCTGAACGGATCATAGCGCGGCCCTTCATCGAAGGCGATCACCGACAAGCCGCCTTCGGCGCACTCTTTGGCCAGAACGGCGCCCGCCGCCCCACAGCCAATGATGCAGACATCGACCTCTCGCTCGGTCATCGTTGAGAACGTCCTCAAAGATCGATGAGGCAGACTCATCGTCGCCGCCCCCTCGGATCTCCCGTCGGCCACCGACGCTCATCGTTGTGGCCAGTGATTGAAATCGGGATAGCCGATGAATTGACTTCGCCCACCGTACCCGATGAATTTCCACACCAAGGGACTGGAGAAATATCCTTCGACGATCCGCCGGCGGAGTTGGCGAAAGAAGAGCGGTGCCGAACCGCTCGGCCAGGCAGTGACGGGGAGAGTTCCCGCTTCCACCATCTTGAGGATGGCGATCCGCTGGGCTGCCGGGAGATCGGCAAACCGTCGAGGCCCTCGCCCGAGCCATCCGGCCAGACGATCCAGTCCGGCCAGTCCTTCGACGAACAGCGCTCGTTCGGATGACTCCCGGATCTCCCGATCGATGTAGTCGAGGACATTGACGTCCAC
>RFHM01000263.1 GCA_003696865.1 Acidobacteriota bacterium
AAGACCCCCAAGCCATCATCAGTCAGATTGAAGTGGGACTTCGAAAAGGAGGAGCGCCGTACGTGAAAATCCCGGACCGACAACAGGCCATCTGGCGAGCCATTCAGGAAGCCCGTCCGGGCGACCTCGTCCTCATCGCCGGTAAAGGTCATGAGACCTACCAGATTCTGAAAGATGGCATCGTTCCCTTCGACGATCGAGAGGTCGCCCGCGCGGCCATCCGCGCGCGGATGGCGGGCTCCCGATCCCTCTCCCTGGACCCAGAGGGTGGTCCATCAACCGAGGCCGCTTCCCGGTCGACGCTGAAGGAGGTCGAGCTGAACGTATGAAACTGGGCGAGATCGCCGAGTGCATTGGCGCTCAAGGACAATTGAATGAGACGTGGGCCCAACTGGAGCCGCGCGGTGTTTCCATCGATTCGCGGACCATCCGGCCGGGAGAGCTGTTCTTTGCGCTTCGCGGGCCTCGCCATGATGGCCACGACTTCGTCGGCGAAGCCCTGACGCGAGGAGCCTGTGGCGCTGTCGTCTCAGAAGCGATGCCGCCTCTCCGGTTTCAAGCGCCTCAGGCCGCTTTCTTGCGCGTCAAGGATACGCTCGCCGCTCTTCACACCCTGGCCCGCGCAGTCCGCGAACGCTGGGGAGGACCGGTCATTGGAATCACCGGGAGCGCGGGCAAGACGATGACCAAAGAATTGACGGCGCGGTTACTGGCCGCCGAGGGCGCGCGCGTCCTCAAATCGGCGGGCAATTTGAACAACACCTATGGTCTGCCTCTGGCGCTGTTACAGCTCATCTCCGCCGGCGTGCGACCGGAGACGATCGACTATGTCGTCGTGGAAATGGGAATGAGCGCCGCCGGCGAACTGACCCAACTCTGCTCCATCGCCCATCCCGACGTGGGGGTCATCACCAACGTGAGTAGCGTCCATCTGGAATTCTTCCCCAGCGTGGAAGCCATCGCCGAGGCCAAAGCCGAACTGATCGATCACCTCAAGGACGATGGCCTGGCCGTCCTCAATCTGGACGATCCCCTCGTAGCGCGCATGCGTTTCCGACGCCTGATTCCGGCGCGGACGTTTGGCATCGAAGCCCTCGTCGATGTGACCGCCAGGGATATCCACCTGCGGGGCCTGGCCGGGTCTCGCTTCACTTTGCGCACTCCACGAGGGGATGTAGCCGTCACCCTTCCGCTGCTCGGCCGACACAATATCTACAATGCGTTGGCTGCCGCCGCGGTGGCCGATTATTATGGCGTGTCGCTGGGTCGCATGGCCCAAGCGCTCTCTGAGGCGGTGCCCGCTCCCATGCGGGGCGAACTCATCGAGTTTCCTCAAGGATTCAAAGTCATCAATGATGCCTACAATTCCAATCCCCGCGCTCTCACCGAAATGGTGACCACCCTCTGTGCGGTCAATGGCGTTGGACGCCGCATCGTGGTGGCGGGCGAAATGCTCGAACTCGGTCATGACGCCGCTCGCCTGCACCGTGCCTGTGGCCGTGAGATGGCGCGACGCGGCGTGGATGTGGTCGTCGGCGTGCGGGGATTGGCTCGTCAGGTGATTGCCGGGGCCCAGGAAGAAGCGGGGGCCTCGCTCGTCACGCACTTCTGTGAGACGCCCGAAGCGGCGGCTCACTGGCTGTTTGACAATCTACAGGATGGCGATCTGGTGCTGGTGAAGGGATCGCGCGGCGTCCGGATGGAGCGCGTGATCGAGACGCTCTGGCAGTTGAGCGCGGAGAGAGGATGAGGGGAGATGCTGCGGTATCTGCTCTACGAGTGGCTCTACGTCAGGTACCACGAGCAGTATCCCCTTCTCGATCCTCTGAACGTCTTCCGGTATATCACCTTTCGCACCGCTTATGCCTCGATCACCGCGCTGCTGGTCAGTCTGGTCGTGGGCTACTGGTTGATCGGCAAGCTGCGCGCCTGGCAAATTGGTCAGCCGGTGCGCGAGGAAGGACCGGAAACGCACCTGGCCAAACGCGGGACGCCGACCATGGGGGGCATCCTCATCATCGGATCGGTCGTCGTATCGACGCTTCTCTGGGGCCACCTGGGAAGCTCCCGGGTCTGGTTGGCGCTCGCCTGTCTGTTGCTGTTCGGCCTGGTGGGATTTCTCGATGATTATCTCAAAGTCACTCGTCAGCAATCGCTGGGATTGACGGGCCGACAGAAGCTGGCCGCCCAACTGGCCATCAGTCTCGCGCTCGGCGCTACGCTGATCTACGGACTGCATTATTCCACCGTGCTCAGCGTGCCGTTCTTCAAGATGTTTCGTCCGGAGCTGCCGGGGTACATATACCTGCTGTTCACCATTCTCGTCGTCGTGGGAGCCTCCAATGCCGTCAATTTGACCGACGGTCTCGACGGCCTGGCCATTGGGGTCTCATTCATCACGGTCGCCGCGCTCACCGCCTTCACCTACGTCACCAGCCATTTTGAACTGGCCACCTACCTGGCCATCGAACATATGAGCGAGGTGGGCGAGTTGACCGTGTTTTGCGGCGCGCTGGCGGGCGCGTGTCTGGGCTTTCTCTGGTTCAATGCGCCGCCGGCGGAGATCTTCATGGGTGACGTAGGGAGTCTGGCGCTAGGTGGCACCATTGGACTCATCGCCGTGATGATCAAACAGGAACTGTTGCTGGCCATGATCGGCGGCGTATTCGTCATCGAAGCGCTGTCAGTGATCATTCAGGTCTCCGTGTTTCAGATCACGCGGCGGACGACGGGACGGGGTCACCGCATCTTCAAGATGGCGCCGCTGCACCACCACTTCGAGTTACTGGGATGGAAGGAATCGAAGGTCGTGTTCCGCTTTTTGATCATCGCCATCCTGTTTGCTCTCTTCAGTCTCTCTACGCTGAAGCTGAGATGAGCGCCATTGGACCGGAGGACGTGATGCTCGAAACCACCGTGACGGAGCGCCACCCGGGCGCGATGAATGAATCGGAGACCTCCCCGATGGGGGGCGGGAGGCTGGCGGCGTCTGCCACGGACGATGGGCGCGTTGTGGTGATGGACTCACGTCCGCGCGGTCCTCTCCTCGAGTCAGAATGGACATGGAAGTAGAAGGGAAAAAAGTCGCCGTGATCGGCCTGGGGCGTAGTGGATTAGCCATGGTGCAATTCCTTTGTCGGCGCCGCGCCCAAGTTATCGCTACGGATCAGAAATCGGAAGCCGAGTTGGGATGCCGCACGCTCACCTCCCTCCGCATGCTTGGTGTCCACCTCGAACTCGGCCACCACACACCCGAATCCCTACTCGGCTCCGATTTCATTCTGGTCAGTCCCGGCGTGCCTCTCTCCATCGAGCCCCTCCGACGAGCGCGGGCGGCGGGCATTCCCATATTGGGAGAGGTGGAATTTGCCTCCCGCTTCTTGCCCGGACGGATCATCGGCGTGACCGGCTCCAACGGCAAGACGACGGTGACCAGGCTCATTGGGGCCATTCTCGCCCAGGCCGGCCAGTGCGTGCACCTCGGAGGGAACATCGGCATCCCGCTCACCAGCTTGATCGACCGGGTCGGCGAGAACGATTTCGTCGTCGCCGAGGTGAGCAGTTTTCAACTGGAAACTATCGATCAGTTCCGACCGCACATCGCCGTGATGACCAACATCTCTCCCGATCACCTGGACCGGCATGCCACACTCGGCGAATACATTCATGCCAAGCGACGCATCTTTCTCAACCAGACGGCCGCCGATTGGGCCGTCCTCAACGCCGATGATCCCATCGTTCTGGAGATGATGTACGAGACGCGCGCCCATCCCATCCTGTTCAGTCGCCGTCGCGAGCTGGATGAAGGCGTTTTCGTCCGGGATGACGAGATCATCTGCCGATGGCCCGATGGCGAGCGCCGCCTGATGGCGCGCACTGAGATTCCCTTGCTCGGCGAGCACAACGTGGAGAATGTCATGGCCGCCGCCGCCGTGGGATTGGCCGTCGGCGTCGCCATGGAACCGATGCGAGAGGCCATTCGATCATTCCCCGGCATCGAGCATCGCCTCGAACGCGTCACCCGTATCAACGGCGTGGACTACTATAACGATTCCAAGGCGACCAACGTGGATTCGGCGATGAGAGCACTGGAAGCGTTCCCTGGAGACCTCATCGTCATTTTCGGAGGACGTGACAAGGGAAGCGACTTCCGGCCGCTCCGGCCGCTGGTCGCCGAGCGGGTCAAGCACGTCATCCTGCTCGGCGAAGCGAGTCCGCGGATTGCCCGGGCGCTCCGCGGAGCGGCGCCCATGACCCAGGTCGCGTCCATGGCCGAGGCGGTTCGGTACGCCCATCGTCTGGCCCGAGCCGGAGACACCGTCTTGTTGGCTCCGGCCTGCGCCAGCTTCGATCTCTTCGACAATTATGAACATCGCGGGCGGGTCTTCAAAGAGGAAGTACAGAAGCTCGTGGACCTGGCCGATGAGCCCCTTCAACGGGATGCGCCCATGGAGGAGGCGAACTCCATGAACGAGGTGAAGCGATCATGACCTGGTTGTTGAGAGCAACGTCTGATCGATTCCTGTTCGTGACCACGCTTCTGCTGGTCATCTTCAGCGTGCTCATGGTGTACAGCGCATCCTCGGTGCTGGCGGCCGAGAAGTTCGGCGATCAACTCTACTTCCTGAAGCGCCAGAGCCTCTGGGTGCTCATCGGTCTCGGAGGGATGTTCATCGCCGCCAATGTAGACTATCACCTGTATGAGAAACCGTGGGTCGTGTATCCGGGCCTGTTGGCGTCCACGGCTATGCTCATCGCCGTCTTCTTCATGCCGGAAGTCAATCATGCTCACCGATGGTTGCGCTGGCGCTCGATTTCGTTTCAACCAGCAGAAGCGGCTCGATTGAGCTTGATGGTCTTTCTGGCCTCCTTTTTGAGCCGGCGAATGACGCATGACCTGAAAGATTTCTGGCGAACGTTCGTGCCCTGCGCCGCCGTCGCCGGCGCTTTGATGTTATTGATCGTCCTGGAACCGGATCTCGGCATGGCCCTGTCCATTGGCGGCATTCTCCTCATCGCCCTGTTCGTCGCCGGCGTCCCATTGCGCCACATGGCGACCCTACTGCTGGCGGGAGTGCCCGTCCTCTACTACTTCCTCTTCCACGTGAGCTGGCGGATGGAACGACTACTCGTTTTCCTCGATCCTTGGCGAGACCCATTGGGGAGGGGATTTCAGAGTATTCAATCGATGATTGCCATCGGGAGCGGGGGAATTTGGGGGAGAGGGTTCGCTCAAGGGAAACAGAAACTTTTCTATCTGCCCGAACCACACACTGATTTCATCTTCGCCCAAACGGGGGAAGAATTGGGGTTCATTGGTCTCATGGCACTGCTCGTCGCTTTCGGCCTGCTGTTGTGGCGCGGCGTGCGTGCGGGGTTGCGAGCGCCGGAATCGTTTGGCACGCTCTTGGGCGTCACCCTGACGATCGCCCTGGTCGGCCAGGCGCTGTTCAACATGAGCATGACGCTGGGCTTGGCGCCAGTCAAAGGGATACCGCTCCCGCTCATCAGTTATGGCGGGTCATCGCTCGTCCTGAGCTTGATCGAGATTGGTATCTTACTGAACATTGCCCAGCAGGGGAGCGCCTATGCCACTTAGAGTGCTCATCGCTGCCGGGGGGACCGGCGGGCATATTTTTCCGGGCATTGCCGTCGCCCGCGAATTGCAGCGGCGCGATCCCCAGGTGGTGATATTGTTTGTCGGCACTGCCCGGGGATTGGAGAAGCGCGTCGTGCCCGAGGAGGGGTTCCCATTGGCATTCATCGACATTGCCGGACTCAAGCGAGTGGGGTTGACCCGGGCGCTCCGCAGTCTGGCTCGACTTCCGCGCAGCCTGTGGCAGGCCCGAACGCTCATTGGCCGATTCCGGCCCGATGTGGTCATCGGCGTGGGCGGGTATGCCTCGGGACCGGTCATGCTCTGGGCAGCGCTCAGCGGTCTTCCCACCATGGTCATCGAGCCCAACGCCTATCCGGGATTCACCAATCGCCTGTTGGCTCGATTCATCCGTCGCGCGGCGGTGGGATTCCCGGAGGCGGCATCTTACTTTCGCGGCAAGGCCGTCGTCACGGGTAACCCCGTTCGCCCCGAGTTCTTCCACATCGCCGAGCGAGCCCGCGCCCGTTCACAGACCACGGGGGCCTTCCACCTGCTCATCGTTGGTGGCAGCCAAGGCGCTCACGCCATCAATCAGGCAGTCATCGCTGCCCTTCCCCCGCTTCTCCAAAAACATGGTCAACTCACCGTCACCCACCAGACGGGAGAGCGGGATTGGGCGTGGGCCCGCGTGGCCTATGAGTCCATCGAAGGCCGGGAGAGAATTCGCGTCCGAGCGTTCATCGATCACATGGCCGAAGAAGTGGCCCGCGCCGACCTCATCATTTGTCGGGCGGGAGCCATGACCGTAGCCGAACTGACGGCGGCCGGGAAGCCGGCCATTCTCATCCCCTTGCCCACGGCGGCCGATGATCATCAGCGAAAGAACGCCCAGGCGCTCGAACGGCAGGGGGCAGCGCGCTGCCTCCTTCAGTCGGAACTCACCCCGGAGCGGCTGAGGGAAGAGATCTCCGAGTTTCTGGCCAATCCTCACCGATTGACGGCCATGGCCGAAGCCAGTCGTCGGCTGGCTCGCCACGATGCGGCCGAGAAGATCGTCGATCTCGTCTATGAACTGGTGACCGACGGTCGACAAGCGGTGACCAATCGGGAACAGTCACCGGGGTCCAACAAACGATGGATGACCGATGGGGGAAAGGCATTGAACGGTCGGCACCTGATGGCTGACCGTTGATCGCGATCACGGCGAACGATGTTGCGCAAGATCCAACACATTCATTTCGTGGGCATCGGCGGCTCGGGAATGAGCGGCATTGCCGAAGTCCTCCTCAACCAAGGTTACGAGATCTCGGGATCCGACCTCCACATGTCGCCGGTGACCGAGCGACTCCGCCGTCTCGGAGCGACGATTTTCCATGGGCATCGACCCGATCACGTGGTGGGAGCCGACGTCGTCGTCGTCTCCACGGCCATTCGCCCGGACAACCCCGAAGTCCAGGAAGCCAGGCGGCGGCAGGTTCCCGTCATCCCTCGAGCCGAGATGCTCGCCGAGCTCATGCGCTTGAAATACAGCGTAGCTGTGGCCGGCGCGCACGGCAAGACGACGACGACCTCCATGATCGGCGCCGTGATGGCCCACGCCGGTCTCGATCCCACGATCGTTGTTGGAGGGCGGCTCCATACGCTCGATAGTCACGCCCGGTTAGGGAGCGGCGATTTCATCGTGGCCGAAGCCGACGAGAGCGACAAGTCATTCCTCAAACTCTCGCCGACCATCGCCGTCGTCACCAACATCGACCGGGAACATCTGGATTTCTACCGCGGATTGGAAGAGATTCGGGAGAGTTTCGTCCAGTTCGTCAACAAGGTTCCTTTCTACGGCTCGGTCATTCTCTGTTTGGATGATCCCCACCTCCAGGCGATTGTTCCCCGCATCACGCGACGATTGGTCACCTATGGACAATCGTCGCAAGCTGAGATTGCTGCCGATGATGTGGAGCTCTCTCCTCACTTCTGGTCGCGATTCACCGTCAGACGGAAAGCGGAGCGACTGGGCGACGTTCGACTGCGCGTGCCCGGATGGCACAACGTGTACAACGCGTTGGCGGCCATCGCCGTCGGCCTGGATCTCGACATCGACTTCGCCACGATTAGTGAGGCGCTGGCCGAATTCCGGGGCGTGGCTCGGCGATTCGAAGTGAAGGGCGAGATTGATGACCTCATCGTCATCGACGATTATGGCCATCACCCAACCGAAATCAAGGCCACGCTGGCCGCGGCCAAGCTCGCGGGTCGACGAATGGTCGTGCTCTTCCAGCCACATCGCTATACGCGCACCGCTTACCTGATGGACGAGTTCGCCGTTTCGTTCAACGATGCCGATGTCCTTCTGGTGACCGATATCTACCCGGCGAGCGAAGATCCTATCGAAGGCGTAACGTCACAAGCGCTCGTGGAGCGGATCAAGCAGTTCGGCCATAAGAATGTGGAGTATGTCGGAACCCTGCAACGGGCGGCAGAGCGGCTGGGCGAAGTTGTACGCCCGGGTGATCTCGTGCTGACACTGGGAGCCGGTAGCGTTCATCGAGCTGGCCAGGCATTCATTGATCATCTCAAGGGGAGGCGTTCATGAGGGGATCGCCAGCGGGCGGACCAAATGCGGACCGCCTCATCGAAAAAGTGATGGACTGGGGCGGGCGCTGGGATGTTCCCGGCCCACCCCGAAGTGTGGCCAAGGAGGGAAACGAGTCATGAAACCGAGCGAACACGCCATGCCGCAAGCGCGCAGGCGACAAAGGCGGCGACGCTCCTGGCGCCAAAACGAGAAAACGGCGCACCGCCGGGGCCTCTCTCCAGAACAAT
>RFHM01000264.1 GCA_003696865.1 Acidobacteriota bacterium
GGTCAGGATTCGATATCGCATATTCCTTACTCCTCATCCGGTGGGGATGGATTCGACCATCGTCTTATTCGAACGACGGATGATGAAGACGCCCCCTTGGGGCAAGTTGGTGGCGGCTTCGATCGATTCGATGCGCCAGGACATATCGAGCAGGACAGTGTACGTCAATCGCTCTGGAATGTTCAATTGGCGCGAAGAATTTTCCCACTCGCTTCTCATATACAAATCGCTCGAGCAATCACTCGTCCTCTCTTCCTGTTATGCCCGATGGTGAAAATGATGTGACATGGGCAAGCCACTTGTGCCACACTCTTCTCTCGCTGGAGGTTGACAACGGTCTACGGGCGTCACGTCGCAATGTAATAATAATGATGAAAGTGAACGCTGCTCAAAAGAATCACTCATGGGCTTGAGGCACATGGAATGGACGAAAGGGATGCAGAGCAAGATGCCATCTTGCGCCACGTATAAGGAGTTCACCATGAAGAACACGTATCGCCTGTTTCGCCTTTGCCTGATAGTGGCCGCGATGGCCGCTCTTCTGGGGATGATCGCCGCCGAGACGCACCCTGTCCGACCGCGCGTTCATCGGGTCACGTTCACCGCTTCGGGGAAGTATCTCGTCGTGGAGTTCCTGGACGATGATCTCCTCCATTTCGAATTGGCCGCCGGGCAGGGGCCGAGCGCCGATGAACCCATTTACACCACGCCGATGATCTTCAAGACGGATTATCCCGGCCCTCGCCGGTTCGCGCGCTCGGGAGCTAACGGCCACATTCTGGAGACGGCCGAGATGAAGGTCATCGTCGATCGCCGCCGCCTCTGTCTCACCGTCATCGATAAGACGAAGAACCTGGAACTCACCACGCTGTGCCCTCGCGATCTCCATCGCCAGTGGAAAGGCTTGACGCTCACGCCCAATGGCATGCGTCACGTCTATGGATTGGGCGAGCAGTTCATCGCGCCGGGATCGCCCGACGGCGACTGGGTCGGGCGGGTGCGGGTGCCCGGCAACGCCGAAGGGAATGCCCTGGTTCCCTTCGAGGGCGGGGCGGTGGAGAATGCGCAGTTTCCCATCCTCTACGCGGTGGGGAGAGACTATGAAAACTATGCCCTGTTCCTCGACGACGCGTACAAGCAGCGATGGGATTTCACCGGTCGACCATGGAGAGTGAATACCTGGAACGATCAGATCCGGGGATACCTGATGACCGGTCCGAACCTCCTCGACCTGAGAAAAGATTACATGGAACTGGTGGGGCGCCCACCGGTGCCGCCGAAGAAGATGTTCGGTTTGTGGATCTCAGAGTACGGCTTCGATGATTGGGCCGAACTCGAAGACAAGCTCCGCAGCCTGCGCGCGAACCACTTCCCCGTCGATGGCTTCGTTCTGGATCTGCAGTGGTTCGGCGGCATCACTCCCAACTCCGATCAGACGCGCATGGGCACGCTCTCCTGGGATACCAAGCATTTCCCCCATCCGGCGGCAGAGATCGCCCGACTGCGCGACGAGCAGGGCATCGGGCTCATCCTCATCGAAGAATCGTACATTGGCCGGGCGCTCCCCGAACACGAGATCATGGAGCGCAAAGGCTATCTGGTGAAGGATTGCCAGCGTTGCCAGGCGACCTATATCGCCAAGAATCCCTGGTGGGGGAAAGGAGGCATGATCGATTGGACCAACGACGCCGCCGGCGATTACTGGCACGACTGGAAGCGGCAACCGCTCATCGAGATGGGCATTCTCGGGCATTGGACGGACCTGGGAGAGCCCGAGGCGTATAACCGGTGGGCCTGGTATTACGGATTTCCCGAGTTGGGTAAGCACGCCCACATCGACGTTCACAATCTGTACAATTTCAAGTGGAGCGAGAGCATCTTTCGCGGCAGGCGACGTCACGGCGTCACCGCCCGACCGTTCATCCTCTCCCGTTCCGGCGCGCCGGGCAGTCAGCGATTCGGCGTCAGCATGTGGTCGGGCGATATCGGCTCCAATCTGAAGAGCCTGGCGGCGCATCTCAACGCGCACCTCCACATGTCGTTCTCGGGCATCGATTATTTTGGCGCCGACATCGGCGGCTTTCATCGCGAGGCGCTCGATGGCGATCTCCATCAACTGTACACGCGCTGGTTCGCCGTCGGAACGGCGCTGGATGTTCCCGTCCGACCTCACACGGAGAATCTCTGTAATTGCAAGGAGACGGCTCCGGATCGAATCGGAGATCGAGCCAGCAATCTGGCCAATCTGCGTCTCCGCTATGCGTTGAGCCCCTACCTCTATTCGTTGGCCCATCGAGCCTATCTCTATGGCGAGCCGGTGATGCCGCCGCTGGTCTTTTACTATCAGACGGACATGAACGTCCGCAAGATGGGTCGAGAGCGGTTGATCGGACGCGATCTGTTGGTCGTCACCGTCACCCAGTATGGCCGCTCCAAGTGCGATGTCTATCTGCCCGCGGGGACGTGGATTCGCTATCACACCAACCGGTGGTTCCACAGCGACGGCCGGTGGTTCCGGGGAATTCCGGTCTTGGTGAACGGTCGGTTCACGCTGCCGTTGTTCGCGCGCGCCGGAGCGATCATTCCCGAGATGTACGTCGATGAGGAGACGATGAACATCATGGGACGGCGGCGCGATGGGCGCCGGCACGATGAACTGAGAGTGCGAGTGTATGCCCATCGGGCGCCGAGTCGGTTCACGCTCTACGAAGACGATGGCGAGACCATCGCCTATCAGAGAGGAGCCGTGCGGACGACCGTCATCTCGCAACAACAAATGGATGACCGCGTGGTGGTGACCGTTCAGGGAGCATCCGGAACCTATGCCGGCGCGCCGGCGCGCCGCGATATGATTGTGGAGTTGATCGTAGAAAAGAAAGACGTCAAGCGCGTCTCGGTGAACGGCGAATCGTTGCCCTCATATGAGACGCGCCAGGCGTTCGCTGCCGCTCGTCGAGGGTGGTTCAAAGCCGATCCCCATGTCATCATCGCCAAATCGGGGCCCATGGCGGTGAAGCGAACGAAGCGTTTCGTCTTCGCTCTGTCCTCGCTCGCCGCCCGATGAGACGCGCGGGGGGAGCGGAAGCGTCTCACCTGGCGCTACACAGGTCTCGCGCATCAGAGCGAGGTTGTCGCCGCTATGTCGCGATGCTCAGGATTGCTCTTTCTTTTCTTCTGGCCGCTCCTCTGCCTTCTTGATGCGATTGATGGCATTGGTGATGATCGACCTGGCGAATGATGGCAGACCGGGCGTTCGGGCCGCCTCCTCGAGCGCCGGGAGCGCTCGCCGATCTCCCAGCGCTCCCAGGGCCTGCGCCGCGCCGAAGCCGAGTTGGAACGATCGATTCCGGATGCCTTCCTTGAGCCCTTTGAGGAGAATGTCCAGCACGCGGTCATTCCCTTTGCCGATGGCGCCGAGCAATCGAAACGCCGAACTCCGCACCGTCGCCCGATGGCCTGGAGCGGCATACTCCATGGCGACATCCAGCGCTCGCGGGTCTTGAAGCGCCGCCAGTCCATCCATCGCTCCGGCGCGAATCACATCCTGCCAGGAGTCCCGTTTCAGGAGATCGACGAGCACGTCATACGCCTGAGGCGCGCGACTCTGCCCTAACGCTCGCGCCGCTTCGGCCACGGCAAAGTAGCTGGGATCGGTCCGGATGATGGTGATGAAGAGATCGGCCAGCTTGGGATCTTTCAGAGCGGCCAGTCCGCGAATCGCCGCCCGACGGACGCGCGACTGCTCGTCCTTCAGCGCCTTGAGCAACGCCGCTCGCGCCGCTTCGGTCTGCTTCCCGGCCAAGGCTCTCACCGCTTCCAATCGCACGCCCCAGAAGGCATCGTGCAGGGCGGCCTCGGTCAACGCCTCGATGGCCGCATCGCTGGATCGCGAGGCGAGTTCGACCGCCGCGCGAATGCGGCCGGTGACGTCTCGATCGTGGAGCAGTTGATAGGCCACCGCCGCATCGTCGCGATCGAATTTCACTTCCTTGAGGATGTAGTTTCCGCGATCGAAATTGATGATGAGCGGTTCACCGTCCACCGGGAAGGTGAACGTCTCCTGACGTTCATCGATCCACACGCGATGCACGCTCTCGCCCGAAGCCGTGGTGATGGCGATATCCACCGGAGTGACGAAGACGTCCGGCGATTGAAACCAGGGTCGCGTCTCGTCGGGTTTCTGCGTTTGCGTGACGGTGAGGGTGAGTTTATGAGCGCGCTCATCATACTGGGAGGTAATCTCGAACCGGGGATGGCCCATCTTGTACACCCATTCATCGAAAAACCACTGGAGATTCTGGCCCGTCGCCTCTTCGATAGCGATGACCAGTTGCGGCGTCTCGACGTTCTGCCAGGCGTATTTCTCCACGTAATGATGGATGGCGCGCCAGAAGCGTTCCTCGCCGAGCACGAACCGCAACATGTTGAGGACCGCGGCGCCGTGTGGATAGGCGTGGGTATCGAACATCGACCAGGGATTATCGTAGCGTTTGGTCACGATGGGTCGCCGATTCCCGCGGCGCCAGGCCTGGAAGTATTGCCGCTGATTGCCGAACATCTCGTAGAGGTATTCCTCCTCCCCCTTGTCGTGTTCGGTCCACACGTTGGCCATGAAAGTGGCGAATGATTCGTTGAGCCAGATCTCGCCCCAATCGCGACAGGTGAGCAGATCGCCGAACCACTGATGAGCGAGTTCGTGAGACACCACGTCGTCGGAGGAGATGTCCAGATGAGCGCGCCGATCGTGAACGAAGTTGTCGCCCAACGTCGTGGCCGAGATGTTCTCCAGCCCTCCGGGAAAACCGCGCACGGTCGTCTGAGCGTACTTGGGATAGGGATAGTCGTAGCCGAGCTTCTGGGAGAAGAAAGCGACCATGTCCTTCAGCTTACCGAACGAGAGGCGCGCGTTCTCCACCTGATCGGGATAGACGTAAGAAATCACCGGAATATTCTTGAACCGATCCTTGAGAGAAGCGAACCGACCGACCACGATGGAGATGAGATAACTGGAGAAGGGTTTGTCTAATTTCCAGTGCCAGGTCTTCGTCTTGTTCTCCGGATGGGGCGTCACGCTCACCAGCGCCCCGTTAGAGATCACCGTGTACTGATCTTCGACGGTGGCGATGACCTCGGCGGACGCCCGATCATTGGGATAATCGTAACAAGGAAACCAGTAGTGATTCGCTTCCGGTTGACCGGCCGTCCATATCTGATAGGGGCGATCCGGCTCGCTCTCGGTCGGCGTGACGAACGTCAATCCTTCCCGGGGCACGGCCGTGTAATTGATCGTGATGGCGATATCCTGACCGGCGGGATAGGCGCGATCCAGCGTGACGAAGAGCTTCTCATCATCCTGATAGCGGAACTGAAGGGGCGTGCCATCGGCCAGCGTGACCGAATGGATGGTCATGTGACCGGCGTCGAGCTGGATCTCTTTCACATCGCTGCTGAATGGGCGCAGGGTGATGGTCGTTTCGCCGATCACCGATTTGTGAGCCCAATCGAAGCTGAGGACCAGCCGATAGTGTTGGACATCGTAGGAATGACTGCGCGGCCATCGATACGGCGGCGGCTCGGCCGTGGGCGCATGACCGGGGGCTTGCGCCAAGATGCCGTTCGAAAAGACGAAGAGGGTGAGGACGAGCATGAGGGCTCGCCCGCGCTTCCCAGAGGGCCAGACATCGAGCATACATCACCTCCAGCGAATGATGTTCTCTCTCGTTGAGAGACGCACGGGCGGATATTACACCACGCTGTGCGGAGATGTCTAGAGCCTACACGTCGCTCTCATCGAGCGAAGCGGGCGCGATCGAACAGCGCGAGCGAACGCTCTCGGCCCCATGCCAGATTGGTGTGAGGATTCGCTCTTTCTCCCTTGGTGAAGCTCAATAGCGCCGGAGGTCATCCTCCTTCGTCGCGTGGATCTCTGATGATTGGGATGAGCGCATTCTCTGCCTGGCGCGGATCTCCATCGACCGCAGCCAGTCTTTGTAGGCGTCGTAGCGATTCATCGTCGCCAACGGGAGGGCACGATCGGTATTCTCCTCCCACCGTCGCGCCAGATAGAGGGAGTCGAAGATCCGACCGATCTCGTACTCTCGACTGATACGCAATCCCACGGCGTAATCCTCACCATAACTCACGTTGGGGAAGCCGAAACGTCGCAAGAGCGGCACATAGAACGCACGCGGCGCGCCCAATCCATTAATGCGGAGTGCGTTATTTCGACCATTTTCTCGGGTCCACTCGCGGTGATCGACGAGCCCCGGGGGGATTTCCTCCAAATCAACGTTGACGGTCGTGTACGCGCCGATGACCATGGCATAGCGAGGACTCCCTCGTCGCTTGGCATCGGAGCCATCGGGCCACGGTTCCCAGAACTTCTCGATGATCCTCTCCAGCGCGCGGGCGTCAGCGTAGAGGTCGTCCGAATCGAGCTGAACGGCGAACATTCCACACTCGGGAGCGAAGATGGCTTCATTCCAGCAACCGCCAATGCCCAGATCCGTCCGCCGAGGGATCTTGTGGATGAGGCGCTCGTGTCGGGCGGCCAATGTGCGCACAATTTCGGTCGTTCCATCCGTGGAGTGATTATCGATCACGATGACGTTGTATGCGAACGAAGTCGATTGACCAAGGGCACTGCGCACGGCCTCGGCGATGGTCTTCTCTCGATTGCGGACCGGAATGATGACGCTCGCCGTCACCGGAAAATCCTCGTCGGGGGGAGGCGGCGGCGCAAACACCGGATCCAGATAGGCGCCCAATCGCCGGAGGTGCGCCGTGGCCACGCGTTCCATCTCCAACTGGTAGGATCGATTTCGCGGATCGACATACTCGAAGATCTTCTCGGCCGCCGAAGGCGAAGAGGGGTCGCTCACGCGGCTGGCCGCATACAGCGGTTCGGGAATGCGCACCAGAGGAGCGTCGAGCGATAGTTTCAACCGCAGATCGTAGAGGCCGGCCCACCGCAGCGCGGGATCAATCGCGCCATGGGCGTCCAGAGCCCGTCTGGCCGCCTTCCGGGAGATCGCGATGAGCGGACCAAAATCGAACGTGTCTCGAATGCTTCCCGGTTGATAGACGATCGTGGGATGCTCCATCACCTGGTGACCGCGTCTCTCCCGGAAATCCGAATAGACGAGCCCCGCCCCCGCCTCTTCGATGACGGTGAGGAAACGTTCCAACGCCCGTTGTCCGAGATCGATGTCATAGCCCGGTCGAACGAGCACCAGCGCCTCGCTCTCCACCGCCTCGAGAAGGCGATGAACATCGATGCCCGACAGCCAGGAGGACATCTGACAGCATCGCACCTTCCTCTGTCGATCGGCGGCGAGGCTCATCGCCGGCGCAGAATCCTGATAGAGGATGAGCACGCGCGCGACCGAGGCCTCCGCGGCGAACATCTCGACTTGTCGGGAGAGTTGGGCCGGCGTTCCCCACGTTGACGAATGAGGCAAAATGACGGTGAATGGTTCCATGAGTCAGCGCGCGTTCGCTCGCCAAGACCACAACGTCTGCCGTTCGCTCCTTCGATGACTGCGTGGTCTTGGCTGAGAAAATGTACAGCGGGCTATTGTATCACCGGGATTTGAAGGGCTCCAAGCGCTCGATGCGCGCATCAAGAAGGGGGAGGACCTCCAAGGAGCGCGGAGGACGCGGAGAGGAGATATGCCGGGGTCCCGGCGATCTCGGCGGTTCCACGTTCCCGGTTCGTGACGCCGCGATATCCATCGATGAGCTCATTCGCCCCGGGAGGGTTTTCTCGGTCGCACCAAGATGAATCCGGACATGCTGTGTTGCTGCAGGAATGTCTCCAAGGGTTGTTCGACCACACCTCCGTGACGGCGCGATGCATGCCGTAAGATGAGGCCGCCCCGTCCCCGGAAGAGCAATCCCGTGTGAAAAACATCGAGCGTCTTTCGCGTGGAAACGAAGAAGATCACGTCTCCATCGGCGATGCGATCCTCAATACGAGGGAAGGCGCGTTTGCGAAAACAACGAAACGTCACCGAGCGGGATGGGAGGTCCGGGATCGTACTCAGCACTCGCGTCTTGTTCACCGTGCCCCGCCCCTCACTGAGGTTCACGATGAACCCCTGCCGGACATTATGAGCGATCCAATCGATCATGTAGTGATTCCGCGTTCGCCAGCCGACCCGACCTCCCTGATAGCGGAGATGACGAACGGTGTCGATGAATTGAGGGACGGTGTCGGAGAGCGCCAAAGCGAGGACGGTTTCCACATACGTCACGCAGTCGAAACCGGTCAGCGAAATGGTGAAGACCTCCGGCGTGTCGGCCGAACCGACGAGCGGATGGACGATGTAGGGGGAACCCAAAAACTGACCGGAGACGATGTTCAGGCGCTCGCTCACGGCGGGTACATGGCGAATCCGCTCGAGGATCTCCTCGGCCCGGGTGGGATCGAAATCTTCAGGATAGGGAGCGATGGCATCCGTCGCCTTTTCAGTCATAGGAGGGTTCTCCTAGCGTGACGAAGGGATGGTGAATGGACCGAGCGATTGTTCGATCAGATCACACCAGATGTGTCCGATGGTGATGTGCACCTCCTGAATGCGCGCCGTCGAGGGACTGGGAACGATGATGGGCACGTCGACGAGATCCTTCACCACGCCTCCATCTTTCCCCAGGAGGCCGATCGTCCGGAGTCCCCGCTCTCTGGCCGTGCGGACGGCACGGATGACATTGGCCGAGCGCCCGCTGGTCGTGATGGCAATGGCCACATCGCCCTCCCGACCGAGAGCTTCGATTTGACGGCTGAACACGTCTTCGAACGTCGTGTCGTTGGAGATGGAGGTCAGGATCGAGGTATCGGTCGAGAGAGCGATGGCGGCGATCGCCGGTCGCTCCATCTGGTACCGATTCACCAGTTCGGCGGCCAGATGTTGCGCATCGGCAGCGCTCCCTCCATTCCCGAACAGGAGTATCTTCCGCCCCGCGCGCACGGCATCGATGAGCAGCAACGCGGCGCGCGCCAGATCATTGGCGTGTTGGGAGAAGAAACGAACCTTCAGATCCAAGGCGGCATTGGCGATCTCGACGATGCGATTGGTCAATCGATCATCCACCGATTCGGTGGGGCGTCGAATGAGGTTTTCCTTTTTGCTCATCTCGGGTGTCCGCTTTCGATTTCCCCATGATGCCGCGCAGAACGCCGGCATCACCTGGTCATGGGGCTTCCGTCCTCGGAGTGCCCCGGGCGTCTCGAAGGGTTCATCGTCAAGCTAATTTTCGCTCCTCGACATCGAGCACCCGTCGCAACGCTTGACCGGTATAAGATGACGCCACCCGCGCCACATCCTCGGGCGTTCCTTCGGCCACGATGCGTCCTCCTTGATCGCCGCCTTCCGGTCCGAGATCGATGATCCAATCGGCGCATTTGATGACTTCCAGATTATGCTCGATGACGATGACCGTGTTGCCCTGATCGACCAGCCGCCCGAGCACATCGAGTAAGCGGCGGACATCTTCAAAATGCAATCCGGTCGTCGGTTCATCGAGGATGTAGAGCGTGCGACCGGTCGCTCGTTTGCTGAGTTCCCTGGCCAATTTGATGCGTTGAGCTTCGCCTCCGGAGAGCGTCGTCGCCGACTGTCCCAGTTGAATGTATCCCAGGCCGACGTCGACGAGCGTCTGCAGCTTGCGCTTGATGGGCGGGATGTTCTCCAACAGTTCCAACGCCTCGGCCACCGTCATATTGAGGACGTCGCTGATCGAATATCCCTTGTAGCGCACGTTGAGCGTTTCGCGATTATAGCGGGCGCCCCGGCAGACGTCGCAGAGCACGTAGACGTCGGGAAGGAAGTTCATCTCGATCCGCTTCAGCCCGTCGCCACGACACGCCTCGCAGCGCCCGCCCTTGACGTTGAAGCTGAATCGCCCCGGCTTATAGCCGCGTTCGCGCGCCTCGGGCAATTCGGCGAATAATTGACGAATGTAGGTGAAGGCTCCCGTATAGGTGGCCGGATTGGAGCGCGGCGTCCGACCGATCGGCGATTGGTCGATCTCGATGACCTTGTCAATGTATTCCAGACCGGTGATACGACGATGAGCTCCCGGTTGAACGGGACTCTTGTACAGATGTCGCGCCAGCGCTCGATAGAGGATCTCGTCGACCAACGTCGATTTCCCCGATCCGGAGACGCCGGTCACCACAATGAACACTCCCAAAGGAAAAGACACATCGATGTGCTTCAGATTGTGCTCGGCCGCTCCATAGATCGTAATCGCCATTCCGGTGGGGCGGCGTCGTTCCGCCGGGATGGGGATGGAACGACGTCCGGCCAGATACTGGCCGGTGAGCGATTCCGGATGCCGGGCGATCAACTCCGGCGGACCGGCGGCGACGAGATACCCCCCGTGCCGCCCGGCTCCCGGCCCGAGATCGATCACATAATCGGCCCGGCGGATGGTTTCCTCGTCATGCTCCACGACGATGACCGTATTTCCCAAATCGCGCAGCCGTTCCAGGGTCGTCAGCAACCGCGAGTTATCGCGCGGATGAAGCCCGATGGAGGGTTCGTCCAGGACGTAGAGGACGCCCCGGAGTTGTGTGCCGATTTGGGTGGCCAATCGAATGCGTTGCGCCTCGCCGCCGGCCAGCGTCGCTGCCGGGCGATCGAGCGTCAAATAGCCCACGCCCACCGTCTCCAGGAAGCCGAGTCGCTGGCAAATCTCCCGCACGACTAATCCGGCGATCTGCTCCTCGCGGGGAGTGAGGCGGAGTTGGCGAAAAACCCGAAGCGCCTCGCTGATGGGCATGGAGACGATGTCGCCGATGGTGTACTCGCCCACTCGAACGGCCAGGCTCGTTCGCTGGAGTCGCTTCCCCTCGCAGGTGGGACACGGGACGGTGGCCATGAGCGCCTGGTAAGCCTCTCGTTTCTGCTCGTGCGCGGTCTGATCCAGTTGCCGTTGAATGCAGGCGAGCGCACCTTTCCATTGGAATCGATACCTGAATCCTTGATGCTCGGCGGTGATTCTGGTCTTCAAGCCATAGAGGAAGGCGCGCTTCATCTTGGCCGGCACGTCCTCGTAGGGGGTATCGGGACTCACGCGATAGCGCGCCGCCAGCGCCATCAGCACATCGCGTAAATAGGCGTTCAGCGAGCGGTCGAAGGGAACGATGTCCAGGCGCTCGATCGGTTGAGAGGGGTCGGGAATCAGTCGCTCCGGATCGACTTGTTCTCGCGTTCCCAATCCCTGGCAGTCAGGACAGGCTCCATATGGGCTATTGAATGAGAACGAACGGGGCTCCAAGGCGGGCATGGAAATTCCACAGTCGATGCAGGCCATCTTCTCCGAATAGAGGATCTCCTGGCCATCGACGATGGACACGAGAACCAGCCCGTCGGTCAGTCGCGATGCGATTTTCACCGCCGATTCGACGCGGGAGCGCACGCCCGGTTTCATCAGCAGACGATCGACGACGACCTCGATGGTGTGATTCTTCCGTTTTTCCAGCTTGATATCCTCATCGAGCATGCGCAGGTGCCCGTCGATGCGCGCTCGAACGAATCCTTCCCGGGCCAACTTGTCCAATTCTTTTCGGAACTCCCCCTTTCGCCCGCGAATGATCGGCGCCAGGATCATCACCCGTTCGCCGGGTTGAAGATCCATGATGGCGTTCACGATCTGATCGATCGATTGACGCGCGATGGGGCGTCCGCAGTTCGGACAGTGAGGCTTGCCGATGGATGAAAAGAGCAGTCGCAGATAATCGTAAATCTCCGTCACCGTCCCCACGGTGGATCGAGGACTGCGGCTGACCGTCTTTTGTTCGATGGAGAGGGCCGGCGACAGGCCCTCGATGATGTCCACATCGGGTTTCTCGAATTGATCGAGGAATTGGCGGGCATAGGCCGAGAGCGACTCGACATAGCGGCGCTGCCCTTCGGCATAGATGGTATCAAAGGCCAGACTCGATTTCCCCGAGCCACTGAGGCCGGTGATCACCGTCAACGAGTTCCTGGGGATTTCGATGTTCAGATTCTTGAGATTGTGCTGGCGCGCGCCGCGTATGGTGATTCTCTCGATCAATGCTTCGTTCCCCCAGCGAGCAGAATAGTATTTGGTTCAAACTGCAAATTGTATGGACCAGAAAAGAGATTGGTCAAGCCGTATCGCCATTCTCTCTTGATCGGCGGGGCTTCTGCGCCTACAATGTCGCCCTCCGATGATGGCGTGGCGAGGTATCATAGAGGAATTTCGAGAGTTCCTGCCGTTGAGCAAAAGGGTGAAACCGGTCACCTTGCTGGAAGGCAATACGCCACTCATCCCCTCCCGTGCGCTCGGTCGCCAACTCGGTCTCTCGGCGAAGGTGTACTTCAAATTCGAAGGACTCAACCCGACCGCTTCATTCAAAGATCGGGGCATGACCGTGGCCGTAACTCAGGCGGTTGGGGAAGGCGCTCGGGCGGTCATTTGCGCCTCCACGGGCAATACGGCGGCATCGGCGGCAGCCTATGCCGCCCGCGCCGGCCTGGATTGCATCATCGTCTTGCCCCGGGGCGCGTTCGCTAAAGGGAAGCTGGTCCAAGCGCTCATGCATGGCGCACGGGTCGTGGCCATCGACGGGAATTTCGACGCCGCCCTCTCTATCGTTCGCGAAATTGCCACCACCTATCCCATCACCCTGGTCAACTCGGTCAATCCTTATCGACTAGAGGGACAGAAGACGGCCGCCTTCGAAATATGCGCCCAGTTGGGCGGAAGAGCACCCGATTATCTTCTCCTGCCGGTGGGGAATGCCGGCAACATCACCGCCTACTGGATGGGATTCACCGAATATTACCAGCGCGGCCTCATCTCCGAGCGCCCCAGGATGCTCGGGTTCCAGGCCAGCGGCGCCGCGCCCATCGTGCGCGGGCGGCCCATCGCCCATCCCAAGACGATCGCCAGCGCGATTCGCATCGGCAACCCGGCCAGTTGGGACAAGGCCATTCGCGCCAGAGACGAATCGGGGGGGATGATCACCACCGTCACCGATCGCCAAATCCTGCGGGCTTACCGGTTGTTGGCCAGGTATGAAGGCATCTTCGCCGAGCCCGCCTCGGCTGCCTCCGTCGCCGGACTCATGAAGCTGGCCCATGAAGGCTACTTCACCGGAAGAAAAATCATCGTCTGCGTCCTCACCGGACATGGGCTCAAGGACCCGGATACGGCACTCTCCGGCGGCCAACGGGTGATCACGGCCCGAGCCGATGTGGATGCCGTCATCAAGGCGGCGAGGCTTCGCCGGTGGCGCTCCTAGGCGGCGCGATTCGAGATCGCTCTATAGAAAGAAGAGGGCGGCGCGAGGCCTCCCGCGAATGAGGAATTTCACCCAGATTCATCGATGCTCATCCGCCTTTTTTCATCCTTCATGATGAGCGCCTGTGCCCATGAATGATTCCCTGACCAATGTCGTTCGTCACTCCTGGTGACTGCTCGTTGCCCGCGAGCGATTCTTCAGAAAAGAGAGCATGTTCATCCCTCGGCATGGTCTCCTGGAGCATGGATGATCCTTGCATTCTCCTCATTTGATCGTATGTGACTTTGATGAACTGTCAAATACCCAACGTGCATCGCTTGTTTTCCACAACTCGGCGAAATTGGGATGTCGAGGTATCTCTATGTATTTTTTCGGCCTCCAGCATGTCTATAGATATGGAGTGTATGAATAACGACGTTGAGATCACAAAGGTATGCCGAGACCGAGGAAAAGGGGTTCTGTCGATATAGCGGTTGGATGAATGCCCGCCCGCTCTCCTCCTCATCGGCGAATTCATCAAGGAGGTTACGAAAAGTCATGAATCAGAGGCACTATGCAAGGCTCCAACGATGGGACGTTCTGCTGCTCGTCAGCATGACGATCTTTATCTTGGGGATGGCCGGACTGGTCATAGAGGCTCCATCAGTTGTTTCTGCGGATCAAGGGTCGAGCAGGACACTCACCTACAGGCGCATCGAACTCGTGGGAAGCGGTGTGCCGTCACATGGGCGAGGATGTGCGATCATTCAGTCCGTCCTTCAAGATGGACAGGCGGTTGAGTCGTTCATGGTCAGGGGAGTGGATCTGCCACCTGATGAGGAGATCTGGGTGGTCGTCAACGGCCGGCCACTTCATCAAGTTCCCATCCGAACGGACGACCAGGGACGGATGGAAATAACATTCGTACGCGGTCAACAGCTCACAGAGGGAGAACTCTCACTCCCTTCAACTACTCCATCGGTCGTCGAATTTGAAACCGTTGAACTGTTGACTCGTTCTCAAGAGGTGTTGCTGAGCGGTTCATATGAGTTGATTCAAGACACCACTCTCTCGATCGATACGATTCGCATTCTCGATGCCACCGGAGAGGTAGCGCTGCGAGGAGAATTCTCTCCCATTTCGGAAGATGGAGAAGTCCTCCTGGTTGCCGATTTGATCTCGGAAAGTGACCCCGATGCCACAGGACGCGCCATCATCCGCTTCAGCGAGCTCTCCGCCGGCGGGTTCGATCAGACGTTCGAACTGAACGTTCAGAAGCTGGATGTGAATCCACCATTCGTGCTGGAGCTGAATCAAGGAGAGGTGACCCTGTTCACGACCACCATTACGGGGCGCGCGGAACTCGCTTATCAAGGGCGATTCGAAGCACAGGCAACTCCCTTGGAGGCTACCTCGGCCTTGGCTCAGGCGGAGATGAGGCTCGACCAGGCTGATGAAGCGATCCAACAGGCCAGAGATTTGGGCGTCGATGTGAGCACAGCTCAGCAGGAGTTGGACCAGGCGAGAGATCGCTTCCAAGCGGCAGAGCAATCTCTGGCTACCGGTGCATTCAGCGCCAGTATTGACATCGCACTGGCCGTAGCTGACGAAGCCCGAGAAGCCAAGCTCGAAGCCGAAGATACAGCAGATCAGGCTTACATGCAGGACGACGGAGAGGACAATAACGATAATGGGGATGACGGCGGCGTCGATAACTCCAACGACAACGGCAACGATGACGGCGGCGTCGATAACTCCAACGACAACGGCAACGACAGTGGGACAGGTAGTGGTAATGACAATAGCAGTGACAACGGAGACAACGGTAATAGCGATACCGAAAACGACAACGGTGAGAGCGAAAGTGAGGCACCACCACCGGTTCGCCGACGACCTTGCTCATAAACGAATAAGGTGACAAAAAAAGATCGCTCAACTATGGAGGCAGAGGTCGCAAGGGCGTATGATGAGTATCGACCTTTGCGACCTCTCCACTTTTCAACCGGAGTTATACACAAATATGAATCATCAGCGAGGAGACAGACTGTGAGATTACCGAGCAAAATGATGATCGTTCTCGTAACCATGTTCATAGTGACCATGATAGGAGCGCCGTATGAGAGCCCGTCGGCCGCTCCGGGTAAAGCCCCTACCGACCGGAGCGTCACAAAATCGCTCAGGAACATTCCTCTTTTGGCCGCCCTGAGCGAGGGGATCGCATGTGGTGAAACGAAATCGGGATTGATCGAGGAATCGGACGAACTTCTTCCCGATGGCACGCCTTTCGACCGCTATCGTTTCCTGATCGATCAACCGGAACAACCGTATATCGTTTCTCTCCAAGCCGATTTCAGTGTGGCGGTGAATATCTTTCTCATCGATCCGGAGCAGAGCGAGCCGGTATTCGTTCAGGCCGGATTTGCTGACCCGTTGAGTACAGAGATTCCCGCAGAGATACAGCTTTCCGGCACCCTATCCGTACCGGGGGATTATAGAATTGTCGTGTTCCCCGATCCTCCGGAGGGACGTGGATCTTACCAACTAGGCTTCCAGTGTCAACGCTGTGAATCTTCCGAAGGCGATGGGGGAAATCCCGATTCCATTCTCAGCCAGCGTCGGAGGGTTCTCGTCTGTGGTGAGATGAGGGAGGGGAGAATCAGCAGTTTCGATCCGCGCCTTCCGGATAATACGCCCTTCGATCAATACACGCTCACAGTTGAACAGGGAGGACAGCCATACATTATCACCGTTGAGGCGAACTTCAATGTGGCGTCCGTCTTGCTCTTCTCCGATCCACAACGAGGAAATATATTCGTTCAAAGTGCCGTCGCCGATGTCCCCGATCCGGATGTTCCGGCGCGGATTCAATATTCGGGCATCTTGCGCATTCCCGGCAGGTATAGACTCAACGTGCTTCCGGCGACCCCTCAAGGACGCGGATCGTATACTCTTGAGTTCAAGTGCCAGCAGTGTGGCGACGCATCGTCTCCTGACGGAGGCGACTCCAGCGCCCTCGATCGATAGGGACATTCGG
Organism: Acidobacteriota bacterium; assembly: GCA_003696865.1. Taxonomy (GTDB): domain Bacteria; phylum Acidobacteriota; class Blastocatellia; order HR10; family J050; genus J050. The sequence continues at coordinate 16,290 of RFHM01000264.1, forward strand.
TTTCACACCTGCAGGCGCGCGGAGAGAACGAGCTGATAGAACGCTCATATCTTCGCTCGGCTTCGCCAGCGGAGATTGACCGATAAACAAGAAGCCGGAAAATCACTTTCGGGTCTCGGTGAAAGAATAGCGGCGGGCCCATCGCTGTCATTCCGCTGAGGCGAAGAAGGTTGGGATGTTCCTTCACCTCCCGCTGTGGGCCTCGCCCTCACTCTCTTCCGATTTCTCCGGCCCATCCATCAAAAAGACGCGCGCCGCGCATTTGCGCGGTGCGATTAGCAAATCGAACCTCAGGAAAGCTCCACCAACGCTCATCGACGAGAGCACTCCTCCAGGGTTCATCGTGGCGGGGACTCGTTTCCTGGGATGTGCGTCTCGGGCTCCCCTATCGCCCTTCTGCGGGAATGGTCACTTCCTGGTGAGCATATCCGAGTCCTCTGACCCTGTTGCGCGGGAGGGACTCGACACTTACAATTCATCCTCACGTTGCCCATGGGGACGATAGTGAATCGAAAAATGCTGAATGAGGAGGAACGATGCTGAAACGCCATCATCGCCTTGCTTTGCTGCTGTTCCTTCTGCTCACCTGGTCATGGGGCGTTCGTCCTCAGTCGAACGCCGATGATGCGGCGGCACGTCTCATTGGCGAGATTCTCGCTCATGGAGAGGCTTTCCAGAATCTGCGCTATCTCGTCGATGAGATCGGCGCGCGGTTGACCGGCACCCCGGCCTGCGCCCAAGCCGAGGCCTGGACGGCGGAGAAGTTCAAAGAATACGGCCTCAGCAACGTCCATCGCGAAGAGTACACGTTATTTGCCGGTTGGCGGCGCGGTCGAGCGTCCGCCGAGGTCGTCGAGCCGGTATCCCGAACGTTGACTATCGCTTCATTCACGTGGGTTCCTTCGACTCCGGAAGGAGGACTCACGGCTCGAGTGGTGGACATCCATCGCGGCGCAAAAGAAGACGTCGCCCGAGCCGCGTCTCGCCTTCGCGGCGCGATCGCCCTGACCATTGCCGAAGGCGAGACGCTGGAAGATCTCCTGGAGAGTTTCTATCGCATCCCGGCGCTCGTCCGCGAGCTGACCGCGGCAGGAACGCGGGCGCTCATCGTGGCTTCGCAAAAGCCCTATAAGCTGCTGGACACGGCACCGGTCTTCTGGAACGAAGTGAGCTCCATACCGGTCGTCTCCATGGCCAAGGAAGATGCTCTCTTCCTCCGTCGATTGATCGAGCATCACGGCGTGGTGCGCCTGCGCTTGCAGGTCGAGAATCGGTTGACGGGCCCGGTGAAAGCCACCAATGTGGTGGCTGAGATTCCCGGGCGCGAGCGTCCCCGAGAGGTGGTCCTCGTTGGCGCACATCTGGATTCCAACGATCTCGGCCCCTGTGCCACGGATAATGGCACGGGAGTGACCGCCGTCATGGAAGCGGCGCGCGCACTGGTCAAACTCGGCCTCCGACCGCGGCGCACGATTCGATTCGTCTTGTTCACCGGAGAAGAACAAGGCATCCTGGGCTCAAAAGCCTATGTGGACGCGCACGCCGATGAACTGGATCATATCGTGGCCAACATCATCATGGACATCGGTGCAGGCCGCGCTCAGGGATTCTATTCGATGGGACGGCCCGATTTGGAAGCGGCCATCCGACGGGTGACCGCGCCGCTCATCCCGCATGGAGTGAGGCAGATCTCCACTGAGGCATTTGCCGGCACGGACAATCTCTTTTTCCTCCTCGCCGGCGTACCCAATCTGGTCATGATTCAGGACCCGCTCGATTATTTCACCATTCATCACTCGACGCCGGACACGCTGGACAAAGTAGACCCCGGCGATTTGCTCTTCGATGCGGCAGTGCTGGCGGTGACGGCTTATAACATCGCCGAGCAGCCGGAGCGCTTCGGTCGTCGTCTCTCGCCCGAAGAAGTGAAGAAGCTCGCCGCCGACTCCGGTCTGGCGCGACAATTGAAAGCCGTGGGGATATGGAAGTGAGCGCCGGCGAAGGCGTCTACAGATTCTCGATCTTCACCGGCTCGACCGTATCGGCGAGCGGGAAATCGAAGATCCTGGAGTAGAAGTATAACTCGGCTTCCAGCGAGCGCTTGATGTTCTCAGCGCGGCGAAAGCCGTGCTGTTCACC